>DAICZM010000341.1 GCA_027311145.1 Ktedonobacterales bacterium | reverse complement strand
AGTGGTGGCTTCTCAGCGACACTGACACTGGCAGCCTGGCGTTTTCGCCAGGTTGGATGGCTGCTACTCCTGACCTGTGCAGGCATGATTGCCGCCGTCACGCTAGTTTGCACCATACCACTCTATGCCAATGTGACAATGAGTGCTGGCATTCGCAGCCTTCTCAACGCCTCACCCGGCAATTCGGATATTGTTGTGAGCAGCGTTTCGCGCAAGATAGATGCCGCAACGCTGGCAAGTGTTTCAAGCCACCTCAATCACGAATTTACCAGCAACCTCGGTCCTTATCTTATTCCTGGTCAGTTCTCGCTTGATACGCAGGCATGGTCTACAACCGCAATCACGCCCGGCTCCAATAGGCAGAGCGTCTTTCATCCCACGGGCGACAAATATGAGATGACGCTCACCAGCGAAGACATTGCGCGTGCCGCTTCTCACCTAACCTTGCTACAGGGGCATCTTCCTCAGACCACCACGACAAACACGCATGATCTCGAAATTGCGGTCACGCCCGAAACCTCGCAAGCACTCAATCTCAAGCTCGGCAGCATACTCAGTGAACGCACAAATTTCATCAATGGGGCCTTACAACTCGCTCCGCGTGACATTCAACTACACGTTGTCGGCATTTTCCGTCTGCCACAAACACCCGATGCTTTTTGGCATGGCGAGGATTTTCAGTTTTATCAGCCTAATGATTTCGTCACAGTCTTTCGCGGCCTCGTTGCCAACCAATCGCTTATTGCAACCTTCTCACAAATGAGTGCCGATCCTGCCCTCCAGGATTATGTCTTTCAACTCCCTTTAACCGTCACATGGTATTATCATTTGAACAGCACGCACATTACAGCTACGGATTTGAACGCCATCGTCAAAGGTATTGCCAACATCCAGGCTGATGATGCCAATAATGCAGCCCTGGAGCAATCGCCCCATCTGGAACAGTCACAAACCTATCTGCCTTCACCCGCCCTCACACGCTATAACGAGCTGCTACCAGTCGCGCAACTGCCCGTGACCAGCCTGCTCTGGTTGATGCTGGCCCTGTTGCTCTTCTTCATCACGATCATGGCGGACCTGCTGGTCGAGCGACAGGCAGACGCGATTGCGATCCTGCGCAGTCGCGGTGCCAGTCGGGGTCAGATATTTGGCTCGCTTGTCGCCCAGGGTTTTCTACTCAGCCTAGTAGCCCTGCTCGCTGGCCCACTGCTAGCATTGCCAACGGCATACGTTCTCACGCAGCACACATTGAGCGCGGCGGACCAGGGAACGCTCAATATGCTCTCTGGCAACCCGCTCATCCTGGCACTGAGCGTGCGCGGGTATGCCCTGATTGCCGCTGGCGCGGTCCTGCTTGCTCTGATTGTTGCTGTTACGCGCAGTATTGGACTTGATGTGCTAACGGCACGCCGTGAGTCCGCACGCACCACACGCCGCCCGCTCTGGCAACGCTGGAACCTGGATATCGGGGCGGCGATTATCGCGTTGACGGGTGCGGGCGTCACTGCTTATGTGACGAATGCGGGCATTTTAGATGCTCACTCCGCTCTACTGTTACTCTCGCCGCTCACACTGCTTGGGACGGTCTCACTACTCATTGCCGGTATCTTACTGTTGTTGCGCTTCTTCCCGCTCTTGCTCGGTTATGCTGCCAAATTGACACACGGAACACGCGGAGCGGCCCCATTGCTAGCTTTAGCACAGATGGCCCGCGCCCCCCGTCAATCACTGCGTATGACCCTGATGCTGGCTATCGCGACCGCATTTGCCATTTTTACGCTGATCTGTGTTGCTTCACAACAACAGCGCGTGCCTGATATTGCTAATTATCAGGCAGGAGCCGATTTTAGCGGCACAATTCCCGTCAATATCATTACACAGGCACAACTTGACGACACGACACACGCTTATGAGCATGTTCCTGGCGTACTTGCGGCCTCGCTTGGCTATGTGAAAACCGCGACTGCGGGCAACACCACACAGGGACAAAGCATTGACTTCCATGCCGTTGATGCCAACACCTTTGCCCAAACCGCCATCTGGACGCCCCAGGATTCGACACAATCGCTGACTGACCTGATGCGTCAACTGATGACCCAGCGCAATAGTGCGATAAAACAGTTGCTTGTGCCCGCTCTTGTTGACGCGCAGAGTTGGAACACCCTCCATCTCTATCCAGGGGCACACTTTACACTCAATTTCGCGGTCACCGACTATGCCGATCTGATAAATTTCGTCGCCATCGCGCAAGTACAACATATCCCTTCGCCCAACACAGGCATTGGCCCGGCAGTTTTGGTCGATTATCGCACCTTCGCCACTGTCTATAAGAATAAGATCGCCAATGCCAGCAGTCTCTCGGTTCCTGTCAATACGGTCTGGTTGCGCACAAGCGACCATCCCGCTGATCTCAAGAGTATCTACAGAGTGCTACAAAGTGGCGACTTGCGCCTGGATTTCCTATATGACCGACGAGCCATCACCGCTGATCTCTATCGCGAACCGCTCTTCCTCACACTCACAGGTGTTCTTTTATTAGGGGCAAGCATCAATCTGCTGCTTGCCCTGGTTGGCAGCCTGGTGGCGTCCTGGCAAAACGTGCGCAACCGTCTCAGTAGTTTTACCGTGTTGCGCGCCCTGGGAGCTACGCCTTTCCAGGTTGCCCTCGCGTTGATCTGGGAACAGAGCATTATCTATATCACCGCGATTCTGCTCGGCATCGTCTTTGGCGCAATTTTCACCGTGTTGGTAGTACCAGTGTTGATCTTCACAAGCATCCTACCGGGTGATGTCACAAGCGCGATTAGTAGCAGTGCGTTTTACATCGCGCAGAGCGTCCCACCTATTCAGATCGTTGTGCCACCATCACTCAGTATTGCCCTGATTGCACTACTCATGCTGTGTTTACTTACATTACTGTTGATGGTAAGATTTGTATCTCAACCATCGATCAGTCAAATATTACGCCTTAACGAGGATTAAGCATGCCTATTTACCGTAGGGACCGATTCATCGCGTCCACCGTACCCATGCATCGATTATGCAATGCTCTATGTGCATCATGCCAGAGGGAAAGGGGCATTGTGGGCGCACAGGCGGCGGACGCGATGAATCGGTCCCTACAGGTATTACTAATATTTATTTGTAGAAGGAGTTTCAATGTCTGAACCCATTGTTCTTTGCGATAATCTAGTCAAAATCTATAAGGTCGCTGATCTGGAAGTAGTTGCGCTGCAAGGGCTGGACTTGGAGGTTGAGGCGGGCGAGATGATGGCGATTGTCGGCGCATCCGGTTCCGGCAAAAGCACGCTGCTCAATATCCTGAGCGGTCTCGACTTACCGAGCGCGGGCCGCTGCATCGTCGATGGCTACGACCTCACGCGCCTGAGCAACGCGCAACGCATTCATTATCGCCGCTTCATTGTTGGACAGGTCTGGCAACAGAGCGGGCGCAATCTGTTGCCGGAATTGAGCGCAGCCGCCAACGTCGAACTGCCACAGATGCTCAGCGGCGTGAGTGGCAGCCAGCGCGCAAAACGCGCCAAAGAGTTGCTAGCGATGGTGGGTCTAGGTGACATGGGCCATAAGCGACCATTTCAGCTCTCTGGCGGTGAGCAGCAACGCGCCGCTATCGCCGTTGCGCTTGCCAATCAACCAAAGCTGCTCTTAGCCGACGAACCAACGGGCGAACTCGATTCTGTGACCGCCTCTGAGGTGCTGCACCTGATGCGCACACTCAATCAAGAACTCGGTCTGACAATTATTACAGTCACGCACGATGCCGCCATTGCCGCCGAGGTTGATCGCACCATCGCCATTCGTGATGGGCGCACCAGCACCGAAACCGTGCGCCGCGAGACAGCGCTGGAAAGCGTTGAGGCACATATGCAAACCGCCAGTGCCGTCATCGGTCTCCCTACCGAGACACACCGTGAATCCGTTCTGATCGACCGTGCTGGACGCCTGCAACTGCCCAAAGAAGCTATCGAGCGCATCCCCTTCAACGGACGCGCTGAGGTACGCATCACCGACGACCATGTCGAAATCTGGCCTCTTGTTACGGAAACCAATGGCAAAAATTAAGCTCGATAGACAAGCTAAATACAATTAAGGAGCAATACACCATGACTTCTGAGGTGGTTGTCGCAACAATCGCGGAAACACGCGGCGTGACACGTGAATTTCGCTCTGGCGGTGGTAGCGTGCGTGCCCTACGTGGTGTCGATCTGCGCATTCGTCCAGGCGAATTTGTTGCGCTGCGGGGACGTTCAGGTTCAGGCAAAACGACCCTGCTCAACATCCTGATTGGCCTGGACAATCCGACGGAGGGACAGGTCTTGATTCTCGAACGCGATCTAGCGAAGATGAGTGAATCTGAACGTGCCCGCCTGCGCCGCGAAAGCATCGGCATGATGTTCCAGAACGCGCATCTCTTTCCCTCGCTCACCGCGCAAGAAAACGTCGAGATCCCGCTACGCCTGGGCCGTATGCAGTCCGCACAACGCACACGGCAGGCGCGCGAGGCCCTGGAACAGGTGGGGCTAGGCAAACGCGCCCATCATCGCGGCCTGGAACTCTCCGGCGGCGAACAGCAACGTGTCGCTCTTGCCCGCGCCCTCGTGCATCAGCCGCGCTTCATCGTTGCTGACGAGCCGACCGGCAACCTAGACTCGCTAACCGGGCGCGATATCACCAAACTGCTGAGCGATATCTGCCACACCAACAAAATCGGTATGCTGATCGCTACCCACGATGCCACGCTCGTAGCAATGGCGGACCGCGTTGCCATCATTCAGGATGGGCGGATTGCAGAATAGTATAGCGGTGCGTAATGTGCGCGCTTTTACTGAGCATCGCCTCGACGCCACAATAGCGCGTCTCCGCAAGTTCGATAGCGCGCGCCACGAATTCTGGACGCACGTCGCGCCCGCTAAACAGATGCTCTACGCTGATCTCGGTAAATATCTTCGGGTGCTGCGTAGCACGTTTGCCATGCACGCGCAACTCATAGCCCGTAATCTCTTGTCGCCGCGCACGCAGGATAGAGAGTACGCTGATACCCGTACAACCTGCCAATGCGACCAGCAGCATCTCCATCGGTGACGCGCCCGCTACCGCGACGCCTTCGCTCACATCATCTAGCATGTCGAGCATGACTGTGTGCCCAGAACCCGTCTCTACTGTAAAGCGCATCTGCTCTTCAAGACGCGCTACTGCCTGCATCTCTTGCATAATGCCTCTTCAATCAAAACCGACAAACACCTATAGCACAAATGACATCAAATCATGCCCAACGAGCAGCGTTCCCTGATAACCACGCAGCCTCGCCTCAGCTTGCAATTGCGCCGCATTCAGTTCACGATAGAGATGCG
>DAICZM010000340.1 GCA_027311145.1 Ktedonobacterales bacterium | reverse complement strand
TTTCCAGTTTATCCTGCGTCAGCAATTCCTGTTGGCGCATGCGGGCAGCACGCTCATAATCCTCAGCATTTGCCGCCGCCTCTTTCTGCGCCTGAATTTCTGCCAACTCTTTTTCCAGGTCTGCGATCAATGTAGGGCTAACAATCCCTTTCTCACTTGCCTCAAGACGCAAGGCCGAAGCAGCTTCATCCATCACATCAATGGCCTTGTCTGGCAAGAAACGATCATTGATATAGCGATCAGAGAGCTTGACAGCAGCTTCAATAGCCTCGTCGGTAATCCCGATACCGTGATGGCTTTCATAGTTCGGGCGCACGATGTGCAACATCTCGATAGCTTCACTGATCGATGGCTCATTCACCTTCACAGGCTGAAAGCGACGTTCCAGTGCAGCATCTTTTTCGATATGTTTGCGATACTCGTCCATCGTAGTCGCACCAATACAGCGCAGTTCACCACGTGCCAACGCCGGCTTGAGCATATCACCCGCACCAACAGCACCCTCAGCTGCGCCTGCACCAACAACCGTATGCAATTCATCAATAAAGACAATGACATCGGGAGCTTGGCGCAACTCTTCTAGAATAGACTTAATACGTTGCTCAAACTGGCCCCGAAACATTGCACCGGCAACCATCCCACCAATATTTAGTGAGACGATGCGCTTGCCACGCAAATTGGCTGGCACATTGCCATCATAGATGCGACGAGCCAGGCCTTCGACAATTGCCGTCTTCCCCACGCCGGGTTCACCAATCAAGACCGGATTATTCTTTTGGCGACGTCCTAATACGGTAATCATGCGGCGCAACTCACGCTCACGACCAGCCGCCGGGTCAAGTTTGCCAGAAGCAACTTCAGCCGTCAAATCTCGTCCATATTGATCGAGCGTTGGCGTTTTTGTATTGGCACTCTGCTGCGCAGTCGCGGTATTTTTACCATTTGTACCATTCGCGCCTGCAGAAGTAGAGGTAGCATTGAGATTATTCGGGCCAAAACCAAAGGGAGCATTGGAAGAGCCTGAACTACCCATGCCACCCATCTGATCCATGGCAGAGTTCATCAATTCATCAACACAGGATTGGCAGAGGTAGTGTTGCTCCCTACGACCATCAACGATCTGATCGACACGCATCCGAGCAGGATTTTTATGACAACGTTCGCATTTCATAGTTTTTATGCTCCTCATATGTATAGAGATGAGATGCGGAAACACGGAGATGAGATGCATCTATTCGTAGCCTGCTTGCCTGTGCTATCTCCGCAATCCAATTTAGCAAACCCACCGAGAGACTGCTAAAATTATAGCATAGGTTTCGTGCTTTGTCTAGCACTCTCACATGATGATTGCTAACTACTTAGGATAACGCCCGGAGCGGATATGTTATTCCACAAGATGTTGCATCTTGCCTCATGTTTTATACTAGAGTGGGCTTTATGACAGCAGTGATGGCTCCCTGTTTGATTGGGTAGCATCACAAGCGTATAACTACATATACGTACATTCTTCAGGTGCAGTTTGAGCCTGAAATAAACAGTAGATGCGATTTGGCAACTACGCAGAATGAGGAAGACATGCAGAGCAATCCGGCCCTCAAATGGGGTATTATCATCGGTCTGGCACTGGGCATCTTGCAGATCATCTTCGACATTATCAACAATATTGTATTACGAGCAAACGTGGTAGGACTAATTCTCGGGATTCTCACCCTGCTCCTCGCTATTGCCGCATATCTTGTTGCCGGCCTACTAGCCGCACGTGAGACAGGTAAAGTTAGCACAGGAACACTGGCGGGTCTTTGGAGCGCACTAATTTACGGCTTGATCGGTCTGATAACCACGCTCATCATCACATTTACGATCCTCGGTGAGCTTGTGCGACGCGCGCAGATCACGGCTGACCAATTACATCTGGCGGTTCGCTACACGCCCGCGCTCATCATTGGTGGAGCGATTACGGCTGGAATACTGGGGCTAGCATTCACGATTGGCCTCGGCGCAGGCCTCGGTGCCCTTGGTGGCTTGATCGGCAAGGGCATGGCAAAGGTCCCACCACCCCCAAGCTATCAAGAAACATACTATCAGGGTATGCCACCCATACCTTCCTACGGAACTGGAAGCGACATCCCTCCGATGCCTCCCTACGGGACTGGTGGGACACAAACCGCGTCCCCTTATGGAACTGGACAACAATCCGTGCCTCCCTACGGGACTGGGACACAACCAATGCCGCCACAGGAACAATAAGCGATTTTTCCCAAGATAAGCGTTACGCAATACGCTAAAAGGCACGCTCACTACTTTGTGATAGGACGCGCCTCATAAAAGCTGATATAGGGGAGACGGCGCAGAAACGCGGCGAGGTATTGCGGGTCGCCAGGGCGCAGCGTAATCATCCCGAAGTAGCACATGCTCTCTTCAGGATAAGGATCGTAATCATCGTCCACGTCATTTTGTGCCACTGGCGTCTCCCCAGGCGCAGGTATGTTCATGGTCGGTGGCACGATATGTTCGCGTACCGTTACTTCGCGGCGGAGCAAAGTACGCAACTGCGCAATTGCCGTTGGATCGCCCTCGTCAGCCACCGTGCTATCGACGTTGAGATGCGCCACTTGCAGGCCCGTTTTGAGATCAAAAATGGCATAGCCAGCGTTCGCCTGTACACCCGCTTCAAGGCGAACATCCTTATGTTCCATCATGGTTGTCCCAGCTTTCACTTCAGTGTGAACGCAATAGATGATATACCATTATTTCCTATAAAAACCAAAAAACGCTCCAAATATACAAAACGCACAAAAAGCAGAGTTAGTGTACCAGCACGTCCCAACGGTTTTTCAGATATCTCGCTTACACATGCTACGAGGTTGCGGCAAAGCGCGGGTCGGCACTAATGCGTGCGACAAGACCGGACAGCAAAGCAATCCGCGTTGGCAGGTAATCCAGTTCGATATATTCGCCAGAATTATGGGCCAGACCACCACCAGCACCAAGACCATCAATGGTGGGAATGCCCGCAGCAGCCGTTGTGTTGGCATCAGACGCGCCACCGCTACCCAGGTCTTGAATTTTCAGGCCCAGTTCACTGCCTGCCTCTTTCGCCAGTCCGATCAGTGGCTCGTTGCGTTTTGAGCGTTCAAATGGCATACAGCGCATCCCTCCGCTCACGCTCGTTTTTGTGCCGTCAATATACGTCTTTGCCGCAACACGCTGAATTGCCGCCTCGATAGCCTTAAGACCACTCTGATCGCTGACACGTACATCCATCTCGCAGTAGGCAAAGTCGGGTACGACATTGGTGCGCTCACCGCCACGAATCGTACCGACACTGAGCGTCACCCCTGGAATTGTGCCATTAATGGCTTGCAACCCCAGCACTTTGTAGGCCAGTTCGTGAATGGCGTTGCGTCCATTGTGTGGCTCGACACCCGCGTGCGAAGCTAAACCACGCACTTCCACACGATATTGGCCTGAACCACGCCGTGAGGAGACAACAGAAGCAATGGCACGTCCAGGTTCCAATACAATCACGGCATCCGACTGGCGCGCAAGCTCCTCGATCAAGGGACGGCTGGCTGGTGAACCAATCTCTTCGTCGCTGTTCCAGATGCAGGTGATTTGCTGGTAGTTCGTCTGTTGTGCCTGCATCAGCAGATGTAGACCGTACATGCCAATTAACAAGCCTGATTTCATATCGAGAACGCCGGGGCCAGTAGCAATCTGCATTCCATTGCGCTGACTGATCGTGAAGGGGCGTTTCTCCGCGTCACCATCGGGTAAGACGGTATCCATATGCCCGATAAGCAGGATGCGCGAGCCATGTGGGGCACTGCCCGTGTGCTTCGCGATAAGATGGTCGCCATAGACATCTTGCTTATCGAACGAAGTGGAGAAGCCAAATTCTTGAAAGCGTTTTTGCAGATACGCGCCGACGCGATCAACGCCTGCCTTCGTATATGTACCGGAGTCAATGTTGACGATGGCCTTGAGATCAGCGAGATATGGCTCCATAATCTGTTCTGCCTGTTCAACCATGTAATGCTTTTTCATCTGGCACACCCTTTATGCTTAAATAATCCCATCTGTCTTCAATTGCGCAATCTGCTCATCATTATAGCCAAGCGAATGTAATAGCTCCTCGTTATGCTCGCCCAGTAGGGGCACAGCATGCTTCTGCTCCACCTCGACACCAGAGATACGAGGGAAACTTGTCAGCGTGTAGAAAGTGGTCTCACCCGTACCATCTGTGACGGAGACACCGCGTGCCTGTACCTGTGGATCATGCAACGCCTCTTCTAACGTATAGACAGGGCCAACGCAAGCATCTATTTCAGCAAACTCGGCTAGCCACTCATCACGTGTCTTGGTTTTAAAGACAGTGCGCAGAATCTCCATCGCCTGCGCACGCTCTTTTAGGCCACGCGGTAGATGGAACGGCAACAGTTCGAGATGCCCGATATGAGTGCAGAAGGTATGCCAAAATTTCTGCTCCAGGGCCGCCAGCGTCACATGTTTGTCGTCTTTTGTTTCATAGATGTTATAGCAAGGCAACGCACCATCAAGCGTTGAATGGCCCGGTTGCGGAGCTTTGCCTGTATTGAGGTACTCGGTAGCCAGCAGCGGCATCAACGAGATAATACCCTCGCTCATCGCTACATCGACCATACGGCCCTCTCCTGTTTGTGTACGTCCCAGCAGTGCGGTTAAAATGCCAATGATTGCCATAAAACTGCCGCCTGCGAGATCTGCAAGTTGCGTAGATGGCATAGCCAGTTCGCCATCAGCAGTCCGATTATAATGCAGCAAACCAGCGTAACCCTCGTAGTTGAGATCATGCCCAGCAAGCAAGCGATATGGTCCTGTCTGTCCATAGCCACTAATCGCACAATAGACCAAGCCTGGTTTGACCCTGCGCAGTTGCTCATAGCCCAGACCCAGACGCTCCATCACCCCTGGGCGAAAACTCTCCAGAATCACATCGGCCTCGCGCACCATGCGCAAGAATATCTCACGGCCCTGGGGTGTCTTGAGGTTCAGGGTCACGCTGCGTTTATTGCGATTAATGGCAAGGAAATAGAGACTCATGCCACCAGAACCATGCGGCTGCATATAGCGACCATAATCCCCACTCCCTGGCTCTTCTATTTTAATAACCTCGGCTCCAAAATCCGCGAGCATCTGCGAGGCATACGCGCCAGGGAGCAGGCGCGAGAGGTCAAGAATACGAATACCGCTCAGAGGTTGGCTCATAAAACACACTCCTTCGTCGAGGCGCACAGCATTGCCGTTGTATTGGTAGGGTAACAGGGAAAGATAGGGCTTGTCAATGCATAGCAATAGCAAGATAACAAAGCTAGGTATCCTGTAAAGAGCGATTGCCACCGTTACAAAGT
>DAICZM010000033.1 GCA_027311145.1 Ktedonobacterales bacterium | reverse complement strand
CACTCTACCTGAGTGAAAACTCAATGGACGCAGGGAGGGCAATAGTTATGAGCTTACCAGCCTGTATATTCATTATAGAGAAGAGATGTACAGAGCTGAGGTCTTTTGCTTGCCAGATTCTCCGCATCTGAGAGCAGGAAGACATCCGACTCCTCTCTATCTCTATATTGGGGCAGTCCCTTATCTGTTTTGCTCGTAAGAGGTTGAAGCTAGTTGTGTTTTCTGCTAATGCCTCTAGTCCCTCATCGGTAAAAACTCTGTGTCTTGCTCAGGCAATTCGAGGGAGAGAGCGTAAGACGCCTGTGCTTTCTGCGTTAACGGATGTTCCGCTCCCAATTGTTGCTCTCGGATGGCAAGTGACTGGTGCAGCAGTAGCTTTGCGTCAGAGAGTTTCCCCTGTGCATGATAGAGCAAGCCTAAATCATAGCTGCTCTCTGCAACGAACAGATGTCGTGGCCCAAAATAATGCTCACGAAATGTATGTACCTGCTGCATGAGTAGTTCGGCTTCTCCATATCTCCCTTGAACAAAGTAGCAACTTGCAAGATTGGCGAGAACTTGCATGGTACTCCTGTGTTTCCTTCCAAGATGTCGTTCGTACATGGGAAGAGCTTGATGAAGCAAGTCCTCTGCCTGAACATATTTCTGCTGCTTCCAGTAAAGTATAGCCATGTTGTTCAGGCTGTGTGCGACGTACAGATGTTGTGAACCCAGGAGTTGTTTCCGAAGTGCTAACGCTTGTTGAAAAAGAGGTTCAGCTTCGGCGAATCTTTTCTGTGAGGTATAGAGCGTTGCGAGGTTGTGCAAGCTTTCTCCCACGTCAGGGTGCTGAGGGTTCGCTTGCTTCCTGAGCATGAGTGATTGTTGATAGAATGCTTCAGCCTCTGCAAACCTTCTCTGATCGTAGTAGAGAACCGCTAGATTATTCAAGCAGTTTGCAATGTTGAAACGTTGTGCTTCTCCCTGCCGTTCAAAAACATCCAGGGCTTGATGAAACAGTGTCCCTGCCTCCTCATATTTTTCTTGATAGCGATACAGCCAGGCTATGTCCTCGATACTTTGCGCTACAGTAGTATGCAACGGCCCGAACAGAGCATGGCAGATATCGTGTGCCATCCACAGATATTTTTCTGCCTGTAAAAGGTGTCCATGTTCCCGCAAATAAGTACCAAGCTTATTGAGAAGGTCTCCCGCCTCTGCGAATACCATGTGTTCTTGTTCGATGAGATGAGCACAAACTTCCGCATGAGGAAGGTACTGCTGAAAGTCGGGCCATGTTGAAACGTCTTCTCCATTTGATACTATGCGATTGACAATGCGTACCACTCGTTCGCTCCATTGCCGTTGAGTCTCCTTCTCCATTTGTGCTTTCAGTACAGTCTGCACAATACGATGCAAGGCAAGCGTTTTTCGTTCTGAATGACGATGAAGCAGTGAATATTTGCCCAGGACGGCAAGAGCGTCATCTAAGATAAAGGGGTCGCACGCCGCGAGTCGTAGAAGTGGGCCGTCCTCAGAACCTCCTCTCGCGATTATTTCTTCTGGAATGGCATCTGGTGATAGAAAAGCACACAACCGCAATAACTCGTAGGCAAGAGGATTCTCCTGTACCACCTTCTCAATACAGAGAGACATCGTGGTATACGTTGGCTCTGGATGATCCGTACATAGATGCCCTCGACGGCTCAACAGGCTCTTTTGATGCGTTCGTAAACGATGCAGGTAGTCAGTGAGATAACATCTCGTTTCCTCGATATACGCGCCTGCCTGATCGAGAGCCAATGGAAGACCGCCAAGCGCATACGAAATATCTTTCGCGCTTTTTTGAAAGGCTTCTGGTGCCATTTCAAGAGGCTTTTCCGCTTGAAGCAGTTTGGCGCGACGCAGCAGAAGAAGAGCACCTTCATAATCTTCCAGAGGTTCCAGATCCAGCCGATGTACAAGTGTTCCAGTCGCCTGAGCGCGAGTGGTCAGCAGAACATGACCGTTGCCCTGTTGGGGAAGGAACTCTTCCACAAGGGTAAAATTCTCCACATTGTCCAGAACGAGGAGCCAGCCATCATGCTGTGTAAGCCATTGTCTGACAGCCCCCAGGATATGTGGCTGTTCTTGCTCGTCCTTTTCTGAAAGCTTAAGTAGAAGTGCAATTGAACACACATCCTGTATGAGTGTTTCGCGTGTCTCCGCCCGTACCCAGAGGAGTGCAGAGTAATGATTGCGAAAGCGATAGGCATATTCAATAGCTGCCTGCGTTTTACCAATGCCGCCCAGCCCACTGAGTGCGTGTATCTGGTTGAGCATCCCTGACTGTCTTGAGTATAGAACCTCATGAAGGCGTAACAAGAGGGATTCATGTCCTGTGAAAAGTGGATTACGTCGGAAGGGAATATTGCAAATGAGACTGCCAGAATGAACGGGGCTTTCTGGAATCTCAGGGGTTTCAAATAACGTGTCATCTGTGATTCGCAGAATGTGGTAGAGTTGCTGACGATAGTGCGGATGCGGTAGCGTCTTGTCGTGTTCCCAACGATTGATACTCATCACACTCACCCCTATCTCTTCCGCCAACCGTTCCTGTGACCAGTGAAGTCGCTTCCTTTCGCGACGTAGTTTCTGTCCGAAACTTCCTGTGTTCATATGTACTTTCTGTTCTCCTATCTAAGCCTTTTGTTGCCTGTTGCGTTCGCCAGCGTTTTTCTTCAGGAGAACAAAACAGGCCACTGTTCAGGAATGATAAAAAGTGTTAGGAAGGTGTCAGGTTACTGTTATAGTAATATACCATATTTTTCTGCATACTTATACTAGGAAATGACATGTTATGAGGGAGATAGACGTATTCTGACCTGCTGTTGAAGATGCCATTACAATACGAGCTGTCATCTTTACAGGCTTTTCACAGTAATTTATGTTACCTCTTGACTTTCGTCACATTTTATGGCATAAACACTAGTGACCTTGTGTACTTGATAAATTATGAAAGGCGACTCAGGTAGAATAATGTGAAAATAAACTTTTCTCTTTTCTTATGAGCGTTCCACCCGTTCCCTTTCAACATGTACACATGACCGCGCTTTTGCCATTCACTACTGTGCTACCTTCTTTACAAAGGGGAAATGAATCACTCTCTATCACTCTTCCACTGTAGAACGTATTTTTAGCGGAAAGTGAAACACTCAACGCTGGACACGCTGAGAAAAGTTGGGCCTTTGACAGCGTGCCGCGCTTTATGTGATGACGATCACATGCTTTAAGTATAGCATGTAAAGCCCGTTATGTCACTTGTATGTTGTTTCCTTCATACAGGGAATATGCTGTTGTGAAGGATGTATGGCAACACATTGTTGCGGGAGTGTTTGATATGTGAATTCTTGCGATCTTTAGCTCCTTTCATTCTCAGAAAAGACCTTTTCGAGGTATAATTGCCTGTTCTCTTGTAAGGTCGCATCGCTGAAAGCTTTACAGGTTTTTATACCTTGTAACCCATCTTAGTGAGGATTTTCATGCTTTTTTCAGTCTCTGTGAAAGAAAACATGTGCCTTCTTGTTTCTAGCGAAAGGTAATACGCCCAGCTGAACATAGCCAGAGCATGAAAAGGACTTGATGGAAAACAAAGTTTATTTGTCTTCTGCTTGAAGTGTTTTCTCAATATACGCACACCTGTACTAGAAGTGCGAATGATGTGAAACACTTGAAGGATGGCTTTTAGTGCCGAAATAAGGAGAGCGTAATGGATAGCCCTGTACGTGTTCTTTTCGTTAGCATGCCCTTTGCTTCAAATAGACGACCTTCACTTGGCTTAAGTCTTCTTCAGGGAAAACTTCAAGAGTCTCATATTTCTTCTTACGTCTGGTATCCTTTTCTCCCTCTGATTCCACAGATAGGGACAGACCTGTACGAAGGTATCGCCGATGGGAATTATCCCAACTACTACATGATTGGCGAGTGGATTTTTGCCCCCTGGTTGATGGCTGATCCGCAAGATATTCATGCGACCAGCGCGAATGACGCTGCCTATCTTCACTATTTGCAGCAAAACAGATACTGGTTAGATACTGCATATTCCAGAGGCATTGCTCAACAAGAAGTCGAGCGTATCGCGCAAATACGTCAACTTCTCCCAGATTTTTTTGAACAGGCTCTCCAGACATTTGATTGGAATGCTATACAATTTGTTGGCTTCACAAGTGTTTTTCAGCAACACGTTGCATCTCTTGCTTTTGCACGAATGTTGAAGGAACGCTACCCGCATCTGACCATTGCAATTGGCGGGGCAAACGTTGAGGGTCCAATGGGGCGACGTGTGTTGCAGTCTTTTCCATGGCTCGATGTTGTCGTGTCGGGTGAAGGCGAAAACGTCATTACGCCACTGGTCGAAGCCGTTCTCAAAGGGGAAGATTATTCACAAGTGCCTGGGGTATGGACGAGACGTAGTATGAAGGTTGCACAGCCTCCACGTGTCATGATGGATGAGCTACCATATCCCAACTTTGATGATTTCTTTGCCCAGCGCAGTGTTGTTGCCATCAAGGATCATATCGCGCCTGCGATTATGGTCGAAACATCGCGTGGATGTTGGTGGGGAGAACATTCTCACTGCACGTTCTGCGGTCTCAACGGGTTAAATATGGCTTTTCGGAGCAAGAGTCCTCAACGAGCGGTACAGGAAATTACCTCTCTCTGGGATCGCTATTCTGACCGCGCTGGAAATGTACTCGCCGTTGACAATATTCTCGATTACCGATATATCAATACGGTACTGCCACAACTCGCACAGCATACGAAGAAGTTTAGCTTGTTCTACGAAACAAAGGCGAACCTCAAGAAGCAGCAAATTGAGGCTTTTGCACATGCAAACATCAAGTCTATTCAGCCTGGCATAGAAAGCTTATCCACACATGTACTCAAAGTTATGAAGAAAGGCATCTCGGCTTTGAGCAACGTGCAAATGTTGAAATGGTGTCAGGAATATCATCTGACGGTCTTCTGGAATATTTTATGGGGGTTTCCAGGAGAACATCCAGAAGATTATGTAGAAGCGAATAAATGGGCTGCTCGCCTCTTTCATCTGCTTCCGCCCAAGGCGATTACCCCCATTCGGCTTGACCGCTTTAGCCCTCTCTTTGATTCCGCTCAGGAGCTAGGCGTGAAAGACATTAAACCGGTTCGTGCCTATGACCACATTTTTGACATGTTATCTCCCCAGGAACGCTTCGACCTGTCGTACTTCTTTGAGTTTGACTACGAAGACAAGCCTGGCTCAGGGTATACATTCGACTTGATACAAACAGTAGCCCGGTGGAGCCGTGTTCATGAGACAGCAGCTCTCTTCTATTTCCCTGTAGGGGAAGAGTGCATGTTAGTTGATACGCGAACTGAACCGCGTATCTGGCTACTTGACCATGAATACAGATCACTACTTGATGCCATAGATGCCATAGCTATCGTCAGTGATCTTGCTGAACAGTTACGGATAGAACCAGCACTCCTCACTGACATGTTACATACGCTCGACGAGTACCAGTGGATCGTCCAGGAAGGGAACAAGGTTCTCGGTCTTGCCATTCGTTTGGGAAGATACCAGCCATCAGGGAAAATCCAACGGCTTTTGTCCACGTTATTCGATCCCGAAACTGGACAGGCGAAAGTTTCAGGGCGAATAACCATTCCCGCGGTAGTTGCATAGAGGCGTTCGTGTGATCACGTTCGCAGCACCTGCCTGCACTGAGTTTGAAAAACAATAGGAGGACACTTTTTATGGCAGAAGAGCAGAAATCCCCTGAAGAGCAGAAACCCCGCATCACGCTTGATCCCTCGAAGTTCAGAATTGATGAGAATGGTCAGGTCACCATTGTCGATCCTGCATTCGCCGATGCACTGCGCTCGGCTGCCAGCGATGACACTGATGACAACAATGGACACGGTGTGATGGTTGGAGTTATCGTCAGCTTCTAAGGCCGTGTTGCGGTCTAAAGACATCGGAACGTTTTCTCTCAGGCAACAAAAGGTGCTTGAGAACTAGCTCCAGAAAGAAGGATATATCTTATGGCAGAGGAACAGAAACCTTTGGAGGAAAAGGCATCCGCAGAACAACAGGCATCCACAGAAGAGCAGAAACCTCGTATTGCGCTTGATCCGTCGAAGTTCACTATCAATGAAGATGGTCAGGTTGTTATCGCTGATCCTGCATTCGCCGAAGCCCTGCGTACAGCATCCAACGAAGATGATGACGATAATGGACATGGCGTCTCAGTGGGAGTCGTTGTCAGCTTCTAATGCTTGCATTGCACGATTGCTAACGTGTCTGTCGGCTATTCCCTGATACATTCCTGTGAAGAAACATCCTGATGGCTGGTAGACTTTGTTCTCTTCCTGGGCGATTTATTGGTGACCCATCAGGCACGAGAGCAAGAGGCGGACTACTTCATCATCTTTCAGCGGAAGCGTAACGAAAAGTAGATGCAGCTTTGTAAGAGAAGACAGGGGTGCATCCAAGTAGAAATGTGAGTAACGACTATGGCTTTTGCGGATTACTGGGTGAAGTCAGTCTTCCCCAATGGGCTGCAAGTCCTGGTGCAACCACGTAAGTATGCTCGAACAACGAGTTGGGGCGTATTTGTGAGTCATGGTGTCCGGGACGAAACGAAGGAAAGCAATGGCATCAGCCATTTCATGGAACACGTCATTTTCAACGCGCAGTATCGCAATCAGTCAGAGCTATCTCAATTGGTGAAGCAAGGCGCAATTGTTGAAGCATTTACCACCAAAGAGTATACGCAATTTTCGGTCACAACGGTGCCTGGTGAAAGCGATACGGCATTACGTGGTTTAGCAAATTTGATTCGTCGTCCATCGTTCAACGTCTCACTGATCGAAACCGAACGGGCTATCATCGAAGAGGAAATAAAAACATTCATGTCCACGAAGAAAGCCCTTGACGAGTGGGTAGAACGAGCCTTATTTGGAAACAGAAGTTTAGGATTATTTACTCTGGGGCCACGCGAAAATTTATCGACCTTTGACGAAACAGCCTTGCAGGAACGTTATAATAAATACTACACTCCTCTTCGCACGGTGATCGTCTGTCAGGGATCAGTAAAAGAAACGGAAGTGCTCGATAAGGTGTTTGATGCGTTCGATGACTGGAATCAAAAGCCCATTTCCATACCGCCTCCAAAGTTTGAGGATGCTCCGCAACTGGTGGGTATTTCTACGCAAGCGCATCGTGTTTCACTTTATGTTGCATTTCGCGGCCCCGGTCTGGCAAATATCGACCGTACACCTTTTTCGCTCATTGCTGATAGTCTGGGGCTGGGCATTGGATCACGTCTCTGGAATGCCTTACGTGAGGAGCGGCAACTGGTCTACGAAATACAGGCGGCTCCTACTACCTATGGAGTTGCTGGATACATGACCATTCGATTGTCGTGTGAGCGTGACAAGGTACGTGACGTGATTCAGATACTCTTAACGGAAATTGCCCGGTTGCATCAAGGATTGGACGATTCGGAACTGGAGCGAGCGCGAACAATACGAACAACAGGTTTGCTCAACCAGCATGAGAATTCACGTTTGATGCTCCCCACAGTGGGTAAGTATGCCATCAATGGCCTTACGTTGTTCATTGATACCGAGATACAAAATCTGAACCTGGTGACGAAGGAGGATACCGCCCGTGTAGCTCGTCAATATCTCACCGAAAATACCCTGGCAATTGTCGCCTACGGACTAAGCCGCGAAGAATTGCTCAGTTGCGTCGCCTGGTAGAAAGCTATATAATGCTTTTGTCCTTTTTCTGAGGAGGAGTTACACCATGACTACACCAATCGAAGAAACCTCTCCCTTACGTCTGCTTGTACTACCTGTCTTGTTATCGCTGATAGAAGGGGAGCGTACCCGGTCTGACATCGCACGACAATCGGGATTGAGTATCTCGAAAGTGAATAGCGTTATTGAAGAGCTACAAAGCCGACATCTTATCGTCGAGGCGACACCTGTAAATCACGATCAGTTTGTAGAACAGCGATTTCGCATTGCTGATGGCGAGGCGGCTATGGCTACCTTGACGAATGAACTTTCTGAAAATCCCATCCCCTATATTCTCTCCATTCTTGATGCTGTCCGCTACGATCTGCCCAAAGCAGTGTTACAGGGGACAAAAGCGTATGCATGGTACTCGCGGTTGATACTCTCTCCAGAAATCGCCAAACGTCTTGTGAAACAGCTTGTTCAACTACTGGCCGAATTTGAGGAGCTACAAAAACCTGCCACAGGTGGAGAGGTATTTGATAGCGCGGCTTCTGTGGAGAGAAATCACTATCGGCTGTCCATCACGCTCTATCAGGTGGGGCCTGATAGTTCGCAAATGTAAGCACACATATATCAATCGAACAGTTTACACGAGGAGACCGTTATGACGGAGAAAGTAGCACCGTCCCGTTCGCTCAGGACGATGCTTATCAATCGAGACTACGCCTTTCTATGGACAGGACAAGCGGTTTCATCGCTCGGTGATTCCATTTACGACCTGACTCTGATTGTGTGGATCGCGGCATCTATCGCTCGCGCCTCGAATGGTCAGCCAGCTGCGTGGGCACCTATTGCGGTGAGTGGTGTCTTGATTGCGGTCGCTTTGCCCTCCCTCCTCTTCGGGCCAATTGCTGGAGTGTTCGTTGATCGGTGGGACAAAAAACGAACGATGCTATGGATGGATGCCATTCGTGCCTTGCTCATCGCATCATTAATACTCACGTCCAACGCATCGTTCTTGCCCTGGAAGACTGGCCCAATCGTTCAATTGAGTGCTATTTACACGACCGTCTTCCTCGCAAGTATCTGCTCCCAGTTCTTTGCTCCCGCCAGGGGCGCACTCATTGCAACAATCGTCCCACAAGAGCAACTTGGTCGGGCATCGGGACTGGCTCAGGTATCTCAGAGTATCGCTATGATTATGGGACCACCACTCGCTGCCCCCGTGCTGTTTGGATTCGGTGTACAGTGGGCATTACTGTTCAATGCATTGACGTTTCTGGTATCCTTTCTCTGTGTTCGCGCCGTTCACTCTCCCACTTCTACGGAGGAGGTGCAGAAAGGAGCATCTCCAGGCTTCATTCATGATTTTCTCGAAGGTCTCAGCTTTTCCGCAAAAAGCTCTGTACTCCAGGTACTGTTTGTCACGATCATTGTAGCCTCGTTAGGCGCAGGAGCGATTAACTCGTTGATGATCTTCTTCGTGACTCAAAATCTGCATGTGAGCGTTACCAGCGTTGGTTTGTTGGATGGCTTCTTTGGCGTTGGAGTGATTGCTGGCTCGTTGCTCGTGTCCACATTTTCGAGCAAGGTAAAGATAACGCAGTTATTCACCTCGGCTATCCTGGGATTTGGCATTCTGTTCTTGCTCCTTGCACGAACATCAAATATCTATATCGCTCTGGGTATCCTGTTGCTCTTAGGCATAGCGCAGGCGACAATCAACATTGCCATAGTTCCTCTCGCTCTTGGCGCAGTACCACGTGAGATGATCGGGCGCGCTCTTGGCACGCTCAACCCATTAGGTGTTCTTGGAAATCTCGTCTCCGTTTCGCTGGCTGGCTACTTAGCCAGTACACTCTTCAAGAACATTCACGGCTCTTTTCTGGGGTTTGCCATTGGCCCAATAGACACTATCTTCACGCTGGCTGCACTGCTCTTCCTTATTAGTGGCGTGTACGCACTCATACAATTGAAGTCAGATCCAAAGCCAACTCCTACCGTTCCTGCTCCTGCATCGGCTGACGAGGCTTGAAGATGCGCTTTTCTGTATACATCTGCACGCGCTCTTTGCTTATCCGTATGACTATGCGGGTAAGCAGGAGCCTTGCCGAAATGTAAAAGCAGTGCGTCTCTGCTAGAGAGAGGGAAAACAGTGCAACACTCCACTTTGATGCCAGATATGAACGCTTCTCAGGCGAATGCCGCATCCATAGCCATTGATAAGAAGGCTGTCTTCGTTGGGACGCACCGAGTATGCCACCCGGATGAAACGCTTGCCCGTATCATGCCTCTCATAGCTCGCATGGGAATCACGCGAGTTGCCGATATCACTCATCTCGACGACCTCGGCATACCTATCTTCCAGGCTGTTCGTCCAAATTCACGAAATATATCGGTCTCACAGGGAAAAGGGGTCACGAAAGCTCTCGCAAAAGTGTCGGCACTTATGGAGTCCATCGAAGGATGGCACGCGGAGCAACCCGATGTACCGTCAGTGCATGTCTCGATTGGAGATATGCGTCAAACGTTACCATACGCTCTCTCCGATCTACAGCTATGCAGGCATCATCTCGCACACGATGCGCGACAACTCGAATGGTTCCCTGCGAGCGTCCTGGGGGCATCGACATCCTGTGAAACGCATGTCCCGGCTGACCTGGTGTGTCTCGATTTCACGATACAACATGATTGGCTTCCCCCTCTCTTTTCCCCACAGTCAAACGGGTTGGCAAGCGGTAATAGTCTTGAAGAGGCAACATTGCACGCTCTCTATGAGGTCGTGGAGCGCGATACATTTGAGCGTGTGCGACGGAAAGCGTTGCAGATGATGGCGGTAGACATTGACACCATCGACGGAGACGCCTCCAGGGGACTCATCGAAAAGCTTCGGATAGCGCAGGCAACGATTCATATTTCTTATGCGTGTGGGGCAACCAATATTGCATGTTTCGAGGTGATGATAACATCTCCAGGCTACCCTATTATTACGGGTGGCTGTGGCTGCCACCTGGACCGTGATGTTGCACTGAGTCGAGCCTTAACGGAGGCGGCGCAAACCCGTCTCACGATGATCGCTGGAAGCCGCGATGATATTCGTAGTGCTTCGTATAAACGGCTGCAAGGACGATATGTATTTTCGACGTTTCTCCAGGAGAAGAGGTCAAGTGAAGTGAATTTTCACGATGTTCCCTCTGTATCGTCACCATCTCTACAACAAGATTTTCGCACTGTCGTGCAACGAGTATACGCTGCATTCGGCGCATCTCCTTTGCTCGTGAACTTGACCCGTCAGGAGTTCGGTATTCCAGTAGTGTTTGTGATTGTGCCGAAAGCACTATGTTGGGAGACATTGAAATGAGTCGAGTGCTTATTTTTTCTGGACCAACTCTTTCCCATGAACACATCCAACACATGCTTCCTGATGCAGAGCTTTACCCTCCGCTTCAAGGTGGTGATTTGACACGTTTGAAGCTTGAGGCTGGCGATCTGGTAACGATTATTGATGGCTTCTTCTATCAATCCTCCTCTGTACGCCATAAAGAGATTCTGGAACTGTTGAGGCGTGGAATACAGGTATGGGGGGCGGCAAGCATGGGAGCGTTACGTGCCGCAGAGTTGGCACACTTCGGTATGCGTGGCATTGGACACGTCTTTGAGGCATATATGCAAGGTATCATCGAAGGTGATGACGAGGTAGCAGTGCTTCATGCCGATGAAGATATGGAATACATAAGCTTTTCGGATGCGCTCGTAAACATCCGCCATGCGTGTGCGCGTGCTGTGGAAGCACAGCTTCTTTCGGAGGCCGCCGAGCATAGAATCGTTGAGACCGCAGCCTCTTTGCCGTTTTATGAGAGATCGTACCGCCACCTACTCAGACAGGTTCCAGAAGAACTGCTCTCTCCACAGGAGGCCGAGAACCTGCTCTCCTTTGTCCAACAAGAACAGCACAATCTGAAAAGACAAGATGCCCTGGAGTTGCTTGATGCTATACAGGCGTACACTGTGAAGAGCTTCGTCCCTTCGTTTGAATGGCACGAAACATCACACGCACGTTCCTGGCAGATGACTGAACAGGGGAGTGCAGTGGAGCAGGATTTCTGGGTTGCTGACGCAGAGGCATTAACGGTGTACCAGTTGTTTGATGCGAACTACCCTCAAGTTCACTACCGCCTTTTGCTCCATCTTCTGACCGCTATTGCTGCACAGTATTTTCGTGAAGCGAGCTACGAACCTGACGAAAACTCTATCGAACTCGTTGCACGCTATATTGCGACGCGCTGTGATCTCGACCTGGAAAAAGAGTTTCCGGCATCGGTGAACAGGTGGGTTCGTCCAATTGAAAGGACACTTCCCCGGAAAGAACAGCTTGCTAGAGTAGCAGTGCGTCTATGGATTGATCGGCGCAGTGCAGACTGGCGCGAGGCACTCCTAGATCACTTGAAAGAACGTGAGATGATGGACACTCAACGAAAGCTTGTTAGCGCAGCTCACATGTTCAATCAGAAGTTATGGGGCCGGGATGCAGCGGCTCGCTGTTTGACAATTCGGCCTGAACGCATGTGTGCATGGTTTGGGCAACGCTGGGGAGTGACTGAAGCCGAGTTCGAGTTTGCTCTGCTAGATCGAGGGTTTAGCGATACCACAGACTTCGTGGAGAGAGCATGTTCATTCTACATGTTCGATAAGCTAGTAGGTGTCGAAAGCTGGAAGCAATCGGCATCATCTCTGATTGATTGGCGTAGAGAGTTGGCAAGTTAAGATACTCAGGAGGCATCATATGATGAACGAGTGGTGTATTATTCGCGCAGACACCTTAGACTCAAATTTGCTGGTTGCACTATTGAACAACGAAATTGGAGCAATAGCAATTCCCAACTTTGCACCTCGTAGTGTCTGCCAGACAGCCGTGCAAAAAATATACAAACACGGTATCGACTACTATCAGGGCAAATACCCTAAAGTGGGAAAGATCGGTATTACGCAGAGCGAGCATAAGTACAATCCGACCCAAAAAGAAGAATATTTCGAGAAAGCCCCTGAAGCAATGAGTGTCCAGCGTGCTATCTTTGGCGACAATCAAAATCTCCTTGACCGCGTTATTGATACCGTGCAAGGTGCGTGGGCGGGAAACGCTGGAATTGCATTTGAAGAGAGCCTCCAGAAAGCATACTTTGCTGGACTCGTGCGGGTCATCAATAAAGCAATGCTTCACTATGACTGGGCCCCTCTCTACGATCTAGGATGGCAAACGGATAAGATAGTCGCACAACTCACCTTGAATATCTATCTACAAGTTGGCTCAAAAGGAGGAGCCACACGAGTCTACAGACGGTTTGGACAAAAAGCAGATTTGAAACATGTTGCACCTGGCGGCTATTTTGACGGAAAGGTGGTGGAAGGTGCGGATTATATTGAAATATCGCCCGAACCGGGAGAGCTTGTGTTCTTCAACAGTCAGAATTACCACGAAGTAGAGCAGACGGAAGGTGAGGACGAACGGATCACCTTTAGCTCATTTATAGGTCTACGAGAAGACACGCAGACCTTAATGTTCTGGTCTTAAAAGGTGTTGAATCAGAAAGTAAAGAGGACCCTTTTGTCAAGACAGGAGGAAAGGCAGTTACACTGGCAAGGCTGGTCGATGAACCGGAAGAAAAAAACGGATGCAGGGAATCGCTAACGAGCTTGCCAAAGGGACGCTATGAAGGGAGCTTTCGACGTGTCGGTAAGCTCCCTCTTATCCGCATCTTCGTTGAAGAATTATTTGGGCTGCATGCGTATCCCACCATCCAACCTGATCACTTCGCCATTGAGCATTGTGTTCTCGATGATATGCTTCGCCAGCGCGGCGTACTCAACCGGTCTGCCTAAACGCGGCGGGAATGGAACCTGCTGCCCCAGTGAGATGCGAGCAGGCTCCGGCAAGCCAGCCAACAGCGGCGTGTCAAACAAACCTGGCGCAATCGTCATCACGCGAATACCATAGCTGGCAAGGTCACGCGCAATCGGCAACGTCATACCCACAATGCCACCCTTTGAGGCCGAGTAGGCTGCCTGCCCAATCTGCCCATCAAACGCTGCCACCGAGGCGGTATTGATAATGACACCGCGCTCACCTTCAGCATCCGCTTGATTCTCTGCCATCACGGCTGACGCTAGACGAATCACATTAAACGTGCCGATCAGATTGATACCAATCACTCTTGAAAAACCTGCCAAGCTCGCCGGACCGCGCTTACTCAGTGTCTTCTCAGCAATACCGATACCTGCGCAGTTAATCGCTACGTGCAGACCACCAAAGTTCTCAACGGCCACCTTCAAAGCGGCCTGGACATCAGCCTCTTCCACCACATTCGTTTTGACAAACAGGGCTGAACTTCCCAGCTCAGTCGCAAAAGTCTGGCCCAGCTCGCTATTCAGGTCGGCAATGACCACCTTCGCGCCCGCCTGGACGAGCAAACGCGCACAGGCTGCCCCGAGACCCGAGGCTCCGCCAGAAATAAAAACACCTTTGTTCTGTAAATCCATTTCGCGTGACCTTTCTCCGCTCTATCGTGAAAACACAATGGTCTCAATACGCATCTAATCGGTAACAGCACCCACAGAGGCGGATTGCACTAATTTAGTATATTTCGCCAGCACACCGCGTGTATAGCGTGGAGCAGGTGCTTCCCAATGCTTGAGACGTTGCGCAATCTCCTCATCGCTCAGGTCTACCGAAAGTATCTGGCGATCAGCATCAATCGTAATCATATCGCCTTCCTGCACGATGGCTATTGGGCCACCAACCTGTGCTTCGGGGGCAATATGGCCCACAACCATGCCGTGTGTGCCACCAGAGAAACGTCCATCAGTAATCAAACCGACCGTTTCACCGTAGCCTTGCCCAACCAGTGCCGAGGTCACCGCAAGCATTTCACGCATACCCGGGCCACCTTTGGGCCCCTCGTAACGAATGACAACCACATCACCGTGATTGATCTCATGGTTCATGATCGCATCAAAAGTAGCCTCTTCTGAATTAAAGATTTTCGCCGGGCCACGATGGCTCGTTGACTTGAGACCCGCAATCTTACAGACACCACCCTCAGGGGCCAGGTTACCCTTCAGAACAACGAGCGGACCAGATGGATGTAGCGGCTGTGTCATCGGAGCCACAATACGCTGTCCCTCGGCCAGGTCTGGGGCTAACGCCAGGTTCTCAGCCATTGTCTTGCCTGTGACAGTCAAGGCATCGCCATGCAGAAGTCCCTCTTTGAGCAGCATCTTCAAAACAGCCTGGACGCCCCCAATGCGGTCAAGGTCCGCAATCACATATCTTCCACCGGGTTTGAGGTCTGCCAGATGCGGCACTTTGCTACCAACACGGTTAAAATCGTCAATCGTGAGCGGAATGTCAAGCTGGCGTGCAATCGCAATGAGATGCAAGACGGCATTGGTAGAGCCACCAAGAGCCATCACCAATGTAATCGCGTTCTCAAATGCCTCTTTCGTCAGTATCATGCTCGGCGTGATCTGGCGTTCGATCAGTTGAATAACCATCTGACCCGCTTCATAACAATCCAAAGCTTTGCGTGCCGTGACTGCAGGAGCGGAAGAACTGCCGGGCAAGCTCATCCCTAAGGCCTCAAAAGAGGATGCCATGGTGTTTGCTGTGTACATGCCACCACAGGAACCCGCTCCCGGAATCGCACTCTCCTCGATTTCTTTCAGCTCTGCCAACGAGATTTTGCCCGCGCTATACTGTCCAACCGCCTCAAAAACGCTGACAATATCGACATCGTGACCACGACACGTTCCTGGCAGAATGGTCCCACCATAGACAAAGATGCTAGGAATATTCAGACGAGCGAGTGCCATCAAACAACCAGGCATGTTTTTGTCGCAGCCACCAATCGCGATCACGCCATCAAAACGTTGGGCATTGGCGACCAGTTCGATAGAGTCTGCAATGACCTCGCGACTAGGGAGCGAGAACTTCATAGCCTCAGTTCCCATTGAAATACCGTCGCTGACAGTTATTGTGCCAAATATTTGTGGCGCACCGCCACCGACGCGAACACCCTCTTTGACTTTTTCGGCAAGACGGTTAATATGTGAGTTACAGGGCGTAATCTCGCTCCAGGTACTTGCCACACCAATCAGCGGCTTGTTGAAATCTTCGTCAGTCAAGCCAACGGCACGCAGCATGGAGCGGTTGGGGGCACGTACTACCCCCTCGGTAATCATCTTGCTCCGGCGGTTCAATGCCGTATCTGCCACGTGTGAACTATCATGTATGTCAGCCATGATTGCAACATTTCCTTTCTTGCTTGGGCATGCAGGCTGTTCCCTGCGCTGTAATGGCTTTATTATACACGTGTGACACCAGACGGGCAATGGGGGCAACACTCGCCGTCTTATACCACTGTGATAACGATTGACACACAGACAAATGTTCTATTTTCTAGAAAAACGCCATCTTTTTCTATACCACGCTGCGATGCCTTGGGCAGATGAGCGTTTCCTTAGGACAGGTTTTTCTGACACGCAAACAGGGCGCGTGGAATGTTCGGCAAGAGATCTGAAGCCAGCATACCCGCGCTACCAAGTTGTTCGCTCACAATACCCGCTGCTAGCGTGTGTAGATAGACGCCTGCACTGGCAGCATCGAAGGACGAGAGACCCTGTGCCAGAAAACCTACCACCATACCGGCTAAGACATCCCCTGTTCCTGCCGCTGCCAGCGCAGGATTGGCGAGCCAGTTGATGCGTGTGCGCCCATCCGGTTCGGCAATAATCGTACAGGCTCCTTTAAGAATAAGGGTAACCTGCCACTCACGCGCTTTCGTGCGCGCCAGTTCCAGGCGATCGATGCTCCCACCGGACACCGTTGTGCCACCACATAAGCGGCCCATCTCACCTGGATGCGGCGTAATCACCGTGTTGGGCGGCAGCAACGTCCACCAACGTTCTAGCGCGGACAGATTGTTCAAGCCGTCGGCATCAATGACGAGGCGCGGACGTGCCGCCTCTGTTTGTGAACGCAAATATTCCAAAACTTGCAAAATGACTTCGCGCGTGTTTGCGGCCTGGCCCAGCCCCGGCCCTATCAAAAGCGAGCGATAGCCTGCAAGATGTTCGATCAGGGATGTGGAGCGTTCAAAGCTCTCTGCCCGCTCTGGTGGCAACAAGGCAAAGGTGGCCTCATGATACGAACTAGCATAGATGGGATGCATTTGTTCAGTTACAGCAAGCGTCACGAGGCCCGCACCAACACGTCCGGCCGCACTGCCTGCAAGAAAAGCCGAACCGGGATAAGGGCGTGAACCACAGAACAACATCACTTTCCCGAAAGTTCCCTTGTTGCTCTCCAGCGGGCGAGGCGGCAAACATCTCCTCACCAGTTCATCGGTCAGCATCTCTGTTTGCAGGCTGCTCTCTAAGGCGGCTGGCAAGCCGATACTGCCCACTGAGAGTGTGCCGATGTAGTCACGAGCGGGAAAGAAGAAAAAGCCCTGCTTGGGACAGGCTAGCGTGATGGTGTGGTCGGCACGCAGCGTTCCAGGGTCGACTTCACCTGTATCAGCATTCAAACCAGTTGGGAGATCAATTGAAAAGATGCGGAGCGTTGCACGGCGCGCCCGTTCGTCATTAACTAGTCCGAGCAAAACGCGCATATCAGCAGTCAGCGGGCGCGAATGACCAGTACCAAGCAGGGCGTCAATGAGATAGTCAGCACGCTGAAGTGCCATGTTCAACGCGCTGGCAACATCATGTTCACCAATTTCTTTAGAGCGTACTGTCAAACGGCGTTCTTTCCATCTGTAAAGCGTGACAGATGCTCCGGCCTGTTCCAGATGCTGGGCGACAACGAGGCCATCACCACCGTTATTGCCAGGACCAATCAAGAAGAGGATGTCGCATCCAGGTAGCGCATGCTGAGGGAGCAAGTGAGCTTGAAAAATGTCCGCCGCACTCTTGCCCGCGTGTTGCATGAGGAGAGGAGAAGTCAGACCATACTCTCGCTCGGCTCGCGCTTCCAGTTCGCGCATTTCTGAAACTGTTACAATGTGCATAACGAACTCCCTGCTAAGTATTTGTGCGATTGCTATTCCACTCTATTGTAGTA
>DAICZM010000339.1 GCA_027311145.1 Ktedonobacterales bacterium | reverse complement strand
GAGCGAGCGTGGCGTGCGTGAGGTTTTCAAAAAGGCACGACAGGCTGCTCCTTGCATCCTCTTTTTTGACGAAATTGAAGCCTTAATTCCGCAACGTGGCAAAACAATTGGCGACCAAGTCAGCGAGCGCATCGTTACCCAGTTTTTGACCGAAATGGATGGCATGGAAGAGTTAAAAGGTGTTTTGGTGCTGGCAAGCACGAACCGACCGGATTTAATTGATACTGCTATGCTGCGACCGGGCCGCTTCGATTTTGTGCTGGAGGTTCCGAAACCTGCTCTGCAAGCCAGAGAGGCTATTTTCAAGGTTCATACCAAAGGGAAGCCGTTAGGGAACGATGTTTCACTAAGCGCACTGGCGGCAGCAACGGAAGGATTAGTCGGTGCTGATATTGCCGCGATCTGCCAGAAAGCCAGCCTGCTGGCGATTCGCGAATTTTTAGAGCGCGGCGAGGAAGATGTCGAGCGATTGCGCATCGAGAAGAAATACTTTGATGCTGTGATGCAGCAAGAGAGCTATGATAACCTGGAAAGCGAACAGAAGTATGAGCGATAGTATGAACAACGGTATGTACGTCTATGGCATTGTCACCTGCGAGCATGCGCAGGAATTTGGCACGATCGGTATTGGTAGCACACCTGCTCTGGTATACACCATTGCTTGGAACGGTATTGCCGCTGTCGTTTCTGCAAGCCCTTTCGTGGTGTACGACTCGCTGGCAAAAGAAAAAACGATCAGAGACCTTGTGACGCATCAGTTTGTGATTGAAAAAGTGATGGAACGTTGCACGATCCTACCCGTGAAATTTGGCACAATGGTGGCAGATGAGGCAGCCGTCAGCGAGTTTCTGGCAAAAGGCTTTACCCTGTTGAGCGAGGCATTGCAGCGGATGGCGGGGAAAATCGAAGTCGATGTCGTTGCCACTTGGGATGTTTCAAAAATTCTGGCAACGCTTCCTCAGCGCGCTCCGCATGTGCTGGAGCAGCAGCGTGAGCTAGCGCGTAAAGGCAAACAGGCCAGTATCGAGGATAAGATTGCTCTTGGCAAAGCAATCGCGGAGGCTCTGAAAGCGGAAAAAGTCAGCTATGTGCAGCGTATTTTGCAAGCTTTACAGGTGCGAGCGATAGAGACCTGTTTGCATGATCTAGCAAGCGACGAGATGATTTTGAATGCGGCCTTCCTGCTAGAGAAGAGCGAAGAGGAACATTTCAGCGAGCGACTTGAGGTATTAGATCAAGAACTAGAGAACGTGGTCAATTTCCGCATCGTTGGTCCTCTGCCCATGTACAGTTTCTCGACCATTTTGCTGAAAAAGGTTGATACACAACGTTTGGCAGAGGCGAAAAAAGTCTTCGACCTGAACGATGATGGCGAGATCACTCACAGTACGGTGCGCAACACCTATCACCAACTGGCCCAGAAATATCATCCTGATAAGAGCAATGAGGCCAGTGAGCAGGATTTTCATCGCATCCACGCAGCTTATAAAACGTTGAAGGATGTCAGTGAGCATGGCCTGGTGCAAGTTGAAGTCTATCAGTGGGAGAAGGTTGCCCGGTGAGAAGGCTGATTTATGTCCCTATTCTCCATACAGATGTAGACCTGGGTAGCCTTGCAGGAGCAATGGCCGCCCAGGCTAAAGCTGTGATGGGCGAGAGCAACTGGCAGCGGCATCAAGACGTTGTGCGCCTTTACTGGCAGGAAATTGCCAATTACTGGCTGGGGCAAGAGGTCGCAGGCGTAAAAATCTTTCAGGATGCGATGGCGGCTGATGGGAGCGTAGGGGCAAAAATTGTCGATGAGCTGGCTGAGAAAGGGAGTATGAATTACGTGTTACTGAAGCAACTCATCGACAAAGGGGCATTTTTGATGCCGACGGAGGATGCTGGCCTACTCAGAGAAGAGTATCTTTTGACGAAGAACTTGGCGCAAAAGACTTCATTGCCAGGGCGTCTCTGGGGTCTTTTGCGCTACACCATGCAAAAAACGCAGCTTTTACAGCGGCGTGATAGCTACATCGGGCGCAGGATTAACGCAAGCTTGCAAGAGGGGGAAACAGGCATCTGTTTCCTCGGGGCCTCGCACCTGATGGTGACACACCTTGCCAAAGACATTACGGTGATTGCGCTCAAAGACCCGCAGAAAGTGCAGGCGTATGCGCAACGTTTCAGAAGCAAAAGGTGGGAACGAGAAGTGGTGGAGTTGGGGACGTACCTGACAGCTCCAATAACGGTGAAGTGGGGTAAAGCTGATGCTTGAAGACGAGGGCAGATATATTTACGGCATTATCGCGGCTGACCAGCGGCGCGAATTTGGGCCTGTGGGAATTGGTGGACGTGGAAGTATGGTGTATACCTTGCCATACCGCCATCTGGCGGCGATTGTCTCACGCTCTCCAATCGTCAAATATCCTGTGACCAGAGAGAATTCCATTGCGCACGCCAAAGTCTTAGAGAAGGCGATGGAAGAGTATACACTCCTTCCCGTGCGCTATTGCACCATTGCTGATGGTGAGGAAATCATCATCGAAAAGATTTTGAAAGCGCGTTACGACGAGTTTATTGATTTATTAGCAACAATGGAAGGTAAGATCGAACTCGGGGTACGGGCGCGCTGGACCGATATGGATGCTATTTTTGCCGAGGTGGTGGAGGAGAATAGGAGTATCAAAACAATAAAGGAAGCCATTGCCAGCGAAAGAAATGAGCAAAAAAAATATGCGGGCAAAATCAAAGTGGGCCAACTGGTACAGCAGGCGTTAGAAGAGAAGAAGAAAAGAGAAGTTGAGGAACTGCTGAATGCACTGAGGCCATTGAGTCTTGCTTGTAAAGAAAATCAGCTTTATGGCGATATGAATCTGGTGAATGCGGCTTTCTTAATCACAAGGGAGCAAGAGCAGGCATTTGACAACAAAATGCAGGAATTGGAAGCGGCGTATGGCGAGCGAAAAAAATTAAAGTATATTGGCCCCGTCGCCCCATACAATTTCGTCGAGGTTGTTGTCACTTGGTAGGAAGCGTCTAGTGCTTAGCCATATCTGTATGCTGAAGGAACGCGAGGAAGGAAATTTCGCTATGTTTCTTTTGGACGATTTGTTGATTGGCTTACCCGCAAAGGGCTTGGTCAGTCTGTTTGAGAAAATCTACGAGATGGCCCAGGACGAGTTTACCGACGAGACAAAAATTAAGGAAGACCTGCTCCTTCTCCAGGCACAATTTGAGATGGAGCAGATTTCCGAGCGCGAATATGAGTTGAAAGAAGAAGCCCTCCTGGAACGATTGATGCTTGCCAGAGAGGCAAAAGCACTCGACCAGCGAAGCTATGAGCCTGCTCCCATACTACAGGAGGCGGGAGCAAAGTAAAAAAGTAGTCCTGAAAGGGGGCAACGTCTATGATTGCTGATGTCAGAGATAAAGTGAAGCAATTCTTGCGCGAGACGGTTGATGCGGAAAGCATCCAGGTGGTCACCATTGATAAAGTCGCTGGCGGCTGGGTCGCAGAGGCAGAAGTGGCGGAACGCAACCAATATCTTGCCTCGATCAAGCCGGAATATCGCGTGTTTGAGCGCAGACACTATATTATTAGACTGGATTCTGATCTTGAAGTGGCATCCTACAAGCAGGGCACCATACATGAAGAGTGAAGCGTAGGACGCAGCAACGCTGTCAAGCTTCATCGTAGAGTGGGGCGATCCTGGCGGTCGCCCTGCTCGTACCAGGAATAAATAGATGGTAGGGGGGTAAAAATGATTCCCAGGCAGGGATTGTATGCATATGGCTTGGTAAGCCACTGTCCTGCGTCACTGGACATGCCAGGAATTGATAGGCAGCAGCGCGTCTATCCGATTGAGGGGGAAGACCTGTGCGTCATTGTCAGCGCAATTGACGTTGAGGCATTTCAGGCACAGGTAAAAAGCGTCTTTTCCAACCTGCTGCAGAACGGAACAACTGCTGCGAGCGGAACCGAGGACCTGCTGCAAGCGCATGAACATGTGATTGAGACGCTCATGCAGGATGTTCCAGTCGTGCCCTTTAAGTTCGGCACGATTCTCAAAGACGAAACAGCGGTTATGACACTGCTACGCGATGAAGGTCCTCACTTTCAAGAACTGCTGGCAAAATTTGTGGGTCGCGAAGAATGGGGCGTGAAAGTCTATGCGGATGTGCAGCAGTTCACCCACTATGCGTTACAGCGCGATGAGGGCGTAAGAGCATTAGAGGCTCGACGGGCAAAGGTATCAAAAGGTGCGGCCTATTTGTTGGGCAGAAAAATAGACGAAGAGATAAAATCCCTCGTAGGGGCGCAGGTCACAAGTATTGCAGAGCAAATATTTCAAATGTTGGGTGAAAATGCGCACGAGGCAAAACTGAGTAAAACGTTGCCGCAGAAAATGACCCAGAAAAAGCATGAGATGGTTCTAAACGCAGTCTATCTGCTTGCAAAAGAGCAGGTGGCGCACTTTTATGAGCAGGGGAAAAGCATGGCAGAAGCACATGCTGCAATGGGTGTTGAGCTTGAAATTTCTGGCCCTTGGCCCCCGTACAGTTTTGTGTGAAAGTGGCGAGAGATGAAAACTAGTGAACTGATCGTTGCGAATCAACACTTTACGCTGCTTGAGCTGTTAGATAGGCTTTTAGACAAGGGCGTGGTGGCGAAAGGCGAGATACTCCTCTCCGTAGCGGATATTGATCTCGTGTATCTAAACCTGGGATTGTTGCTCTCCTCGGTGAAAACAGTCCAGCGGGCTGCAAGTAGAGGGCGTAGCCAACCAACAACATTCTTGCCTCCTCAACCAGCATATATGGTAGAGCGTGAAGCAGAGTCACACTCTGTCGAAGAGGAGCAAGAGGAGAACGTTTCTCCTGTCCATGAGCAACACCGTCAGAAGAAAAGCCGTGACGGTGAACTGACGGCCAGTGCGCTTCCTTCAGTTATTGATGGTGGGCTGGATCATTTGTTGGGTCCTAAAGCTAGCGTGAACCCAGAGAATGTCGAAAGAGGTTTAGCCAAACTTGTCCTGACGCTGGTCGATCTGTTGCGTAAGCTGATGGAGAAACAGGCTCTGCGCCGCATGGATGAGGGACAATTGACCGATAGCGAGATCGAACGTATGGGCAATGCCTTTTTTCTGCTGGATGAGAAGATAGAGCAATTGAAAAAATCTTTGGTTTAGAGGGTGAAGAGTTAAATCTCGATTTAGGCCCATTAGGAGAATTAATGTAGGGACCGATGTAGCGTGTCCGTTTATGTGGAAAGGGAATGTGTGATGACACAACAGGTAACGAGCCTTCTTGTGAAAGTCAGTTGGATGACGTCGAAGATCTTGAGTTTCAGATTGATGAGGTTGTGGACTTGATTGCCTTTTTCTTGACTATTGGGTAAGAAGGACTGGTTG
>DAICZM010000338.1 GCA_027311145.1 Ktedonobacterales bacterium | reverse complement strand
ACTCGCCGGAGTGCTGGCGCATGAAATGGCGCACGTCACCGCGCGGCACAGCAACAAGCTGATGAAGCGCGCCACCATCGCCGGGATTTTTTTCCAGGCGGCGCAAATCGCGGCGGTGGTATTGACGGGAGGAGTCGCGGGCATCGGCGTGAAGAAAGCAGCCTGCATCTGTGGTTGATCTTGTGGTTGTTGTCCACCAGTGCCGGCAGAGCCTATTTGCCCATAGTAGCCAGGCATCTGCGGGGGTGTTGCTTGTGTTGGTGTTGGGAAGGCATAGTTTGCCGCCTCCCAGGAAGTTGGAGCTTGTTCTTGTGACAATGGAGCCATCGCACCCCACTGTGCTTGTTGCCCTGCCAACAGATCGACTGGCAGCCCGGTAGCCTGATTTTCTTGCCCGCTAAACATCGGCGTTGGGGGCCATGCTGTTGCAGGCTGCGCCGGCGTCGCTGCTTGTCCTTTTCCAACACTTGCACCGCAGCGCGAACACTGCGAGCGAGCAGGTGAAAGCGGAAACCCACAATTTGCACACTTCATATCAACAATACTCCCTTGTCTGTCTTCTACCCATATCTGAGTACATCACTTACGACGAATTACCGACCCTTCTGTAAAACAAGATGACATAACTAGGACATTTGGTATATGATGAGCATGCAGAAGGTCACGCCACACAGCATACTCAGTAAAGATAGGCTATGCCCCTTGACACCATCGCCGCACATCACTACAATATTTCTATGGGCGTATGCAGCTAGTGATAAATCGTCACTTCTCTTTAACGAGAAGATACATGGGTTTCGAGTGGGCAGATGCAGACGGGAAAAACAACGTGACACAGAACGATGGCATAGAGTACGTACTGCGCCAATACCTTCCTCGCTTACAAGTATGTCTCCAGCACGCTTCAGGGGATAGCTATGGACCGGAAGAAGGCAGTGATGCATGGTTACTCCTCAATATCCTGGTTGGCAGTAACGATAAGCCGGGTAGTGCTTTGCTGGCAAATTTCGAGCAATCTGGTCGCTGGCTTGCAGAACAGAACGGCAGACTTGATACGCGCCTAAAAGGACTACAACACTTCTCCGACGCACTTTTGTTGGAATGCAAAGATATTTTCAATGCGCAACCACAGGTATTACCCGATGTACTAGAGTATCTCTATCATACGCATGCGGAATGTGTCCTCGCGCTCACAAGGGGCTACCAAAGCGTTACCGATCAGATTGTCGCGGAACGTATTTCGACGATGCAACGCATAGAGCATCGCCTGCTTGCCCTACAACATATCAATGGTGTCAGCAATTCAACAATGGACCTCGATCAGACGTTAGAAGATATCGCGACAGTGGTCGCAGAAGAATTACACGTAGAGTTATGCTCGGTGTTCTTCTACGACGAGCTTCAGCGCGTCCTCACGCTGCGTGCAACCAATGGGCCACGCCCGATGGGCGGCATGCACTTTATTCTTCGCTTGGGCGAAGGGTATAGCGGTTGGGTGGCAGAAAAAGGCCGCCCCCTCTTGGTCAATGACGCATTCAGTGACACAAACTTTGCTAATGAGGTCCATGCCTACACCACCGACTATCATGGCCTCATGGCTCTGCCCATCATTTTCTTTGGCAGCACGGAGCGACTCATTGGTGTGATTAGTGTCCAATCGAGCGAACCACGCGATTTCACGCGTGAGGAAATCAGTTTTGTCGAGGTAATCGCAGGGATTATCGCCATCAATATAGAAAATGGCCGCCTCTATGAGCAGACCGATGAACAATTACGTCGCAAGGTCTATGAGTTAGCAACGATGCACCGCGTCTCTGCCATTATTGCCTCAACGCTGAACCTGGATGAAGTGCTTCAGATTATCACCACACAGGCAGTTCATCTCTCGGGAGCGGAGCGTTCCTGCATCTTTGAGTTAGACCCCGATACACAACGCCTCCGTGTGCTAGCTCACTATGGCATGGACAGCACGGCGGCACGCGATATACAACTAAACCTCGGTCAATGTTGCGCTGGACGAACCGTGCAGACCGGACGTCCCAACATTGCCGTTGATTGTTTCCATACCGACAAATATTGTGTGCTGCGTTCCGACCCTTTCATTTCCTCCGAAATTCACTCGGTCCTCTGCGTACCACTACAAGTGCGCCAGAAAACATTGGGCTGCATCTGTATCTATAGCAGCCATCGCCATCCAATTAGCAAAGAACAGATGCAGATGGTCATCACATTTGCCAACGAGGCTGCGATTGCCATTGAAAATGCTCGTCTCTATGAAGAAACACGGCGTGGCCTCGAATTGAAATCAGTTCTATTGCGTGAATTACATCATCGTGTCAAGAATAATCTGGCAACGGTCGCCGGTATTCTCTCGCTTCAAATGCGCCGTACACGCTCCCCTGAAGTACAACGTGTCTTGGCGGAAAGCGTAAACCGCGTGCAAGGGCTGGCTGCAACGCATGATCTACTCGCGCACGAAGATGTGAGCGAGGCACGCATCGATGAGATAGCGCGTAAGATCGTTGGTGTGGCGAATGCCCATCTCAAGCCGCCCGATAAACATATCACGTTTGAAGTAGAAAGCAGTCCAATTGTGATCCCATCGCGTGCCGTCTCGATTCTCGCTCTGGTTTTAAATGAGATGGTCTCTAACGCGATCAAACACGGCATGGCCCATAAAAAGGAGGGCACAATCTCCATTCGTGGCTGGGAGAAAGATGGCACCGTCTTTGTCCAGGTCACCGATGATGGCGATGCGCCTCTCCAAGCCAGTGAGAACAGTTCGTCTGAAGGACTAGGTCTCTCTCTTATCAAAAACATGATTGGCGACCTCGGCGGCAGTTTCTCGTTACAACGGGCAATGCTCCCCATTGAATATGCCGATACCAAACATAACGGAGGTGGTATTGCGCCCGCGAGTTCTTCCCCTGCTCAAGCTATACGAACGGTTGCGGAAGTACGCTTCCCACTCGTGCGCTATCGCCGTAGCTAAAGCGTCTCTCTCTTTATGGATGATAAAATACATAGGTGGTATAGTAGAGGTGAACCATATGAACCCTATCAACATTGTACTTAAACACAAAATTCTTGTGGTGGAAGATGACGACGATATTCAACATGTCATTGGTTTCTTCCTGAAGCGGGCCGGATTTGAAGTCCTGGCTGCATCAAATGGGCAAGATGCCATTGAGGTAATACCCACCTATCACCCCGATCTGATTATTCTCGATCTGATGATGTATCCTGTCTCCGGTTGGGATGTTCTCCATTGGTTGCGCATCCAGCACTTATTACCTTCTACTCCCGTTCTGCTGCTCACGGCACTGGTTCATCTAGCGGAACAATTGCACGGTTTTGAAGAAGGGGCGGTAGAATATCTCACCAAACCGACACAACCCAGCACAATCGTCGAGCGCGTCTGTACATTGCTTTCACTTACCCCGGAGCAACGTTTACTGCTGCAACACCAACGGATGAGCGAACAGCGTTCGACATTAGAGCGTATTCAAACCTTGCCACCGGACGAATTTGTCTATTGAACCCAGGGAACACAAACCAGCACCTATTTAGAGGAGCGGCAAAGAAAGGCCGCAACGTGTGCAAAAGCGGTTTCCAACCGCGTTCTGGTTACCACAGCGGGGGCAGACGTTGAGGATATAACCACATCGCGTACAGAAACGCACCTGTGCCTTATTCAAAGCCTGACAACGAGGGCAACTATAGCGGTTTGTGCCAGCCTGGGAATCAGTGGTAGGCGCATGAGAAAACTCGCGCACGGGGCTGAGCGGAACAAAGCCCTGATCGCGTCGCAGTGAAGGCAAGGATGCTCCCGGCCCGGAGGCCTTTGCGCGTTGCTGTGTCTGCGTCAACGCCAGCTCTAATGCCTGCATCATCTCGTGCGCATTCTGATAGCGTTGCTGCGGATGCTTCATCAGAGCGGTAAGAATCACCTTTTCAAAGAACGGTGGGAGCGTTGGGTTGAGCGTAACGGGGCGGGGCGGCGTCTCATAAATGTGGCTATGTGCGAGAGCAGGATAGTTATCGCCCTGAAAAGGGGGGCGGCCAGCCATTGCTTCAAAAAGCATGACGCCCAGGGCATAGATGTCTGAACGCCCATCAACCGGCTTGCCCTGGCATTGTTCGGGCGACATATACTCGGGCGTTCCCACGCCTGCCCCCGGGCGTGTCAAGTGATCATTCGTACTGGCAAGGGCTTTCGCGATGCCAAAGTCCGAAAGGATGGGACGGCGTGCCAGATCCATGAGAACGTTAACTGGCTTGATATCCCGATGAATAATGCCTTGTCTGTGTGCATAAGAGAGTGCATCGGCCAGCGGCACAAAAATCGTCATTACTTCGTTCGCATCCATTGCGCGTCCTTGCGCCTGTAGTTGGTCAAGACGTTGTTTTAGTGTACCGCCGCTAATAAGTTGCATAACGATATAGAGATGTCCATTTTGCTCACTGGCATCGTGAACCGTGACAATATTCGGATGAGAGAGGCGAGCAACCAAACGTGCTTCCAGGTTGAACCGCTCTACAAAGCTACGGTCGGCGGCATACCAGGGTGGCAGAACCTTTATCGCCACTTCGCGATCAAGGTTCTCTTGATATGCTCGATAGACCTTTGCCATACCTCCCTGACCCAATGGAGCAATAATGCGATAATTGCCCAACATTGTACCAATCAGCTCGTCTTGCATCGCACCTCTGTCTTATCGCCTCGCGAAGACAAGTACGGTCTGTCCAAGCTGGATACGATCTCCCTCTTGCAATGGATAGGTTTGGTATTTATTGACCAATTGCCCATTCACCTTTGTGCCGTTCGCACTTCCCTCATCCTTCAGAGCATAGCCCCCATTGCCAAGATTGACTATCGACGCATGCAAGCGCGAAACGGCTAAATCCTCCAGGAAAATGTCGCTTTCGCGGCTACGCCCGATACTGAGCGACTCCTTGAGAACCTCATAGACACGTCCTGGCTCTTTGCCTTCCTCAACTTGAACAACGCCACGCCCACCAGCTGCGCTCGTGCTACGCAAGACGGTTTTGTCGCCGTCCGCGAACGCAGGGTTGGCCCCACCCATTGCATTTCCACCAAAGCCACCTTGCGGTTGCTGCCAGGGAGCGACAGGTGCGGGCGCGCCGGCGGGTGTTGCACCCCAGGCATCGACAGGTTGCGCGGCGGGGGTTTGGCCCCATGCCTGCCCCTGATTAGCTGCACCATAAGCGGTCGGTGGCAACTGCTGTTGCGGAGGTGTACTCCAACCAGCACCTGGTTGCGCCTGAGCCTGCTGACCCCAAGGGTCTTGCGCGACAGGAGCAGGTGTCGCATCCCAGGCCTGTTGCTGTGCAGCTGGGGTTCCCCAAGCTGCCTGCTGCCCTTGTTGCTGTGCAGCCGGGCTTTCCCAGGG
>DAICZM010000337.1 GCA_027311145.1 Ktedonobacterales bacterium | reverse complement strand
CACTTTTTGCGAATTCAACGGTTGATTTTGAACTGGATAATGCGCTTTGGGGCCAACCAGTTTTCTACGATCAACACTTCCATGTGTATCCTGATGAGTTGACCGTCGTGCCCCTTCCCACGAATGGTGGCGTGCGCGATGGCGGCAAAACCATTATCATGCATGTGCGCCATGATTTGCGCTGGTCCGATGGGCAACCGATTGTCGCTGGTGATTTTCGCTACTGGTGGCTGCTCGATCAAGATAGCAATACTGGCGCGACTGTCACCAGTGGCTACGACCAGATTGCTCGTATTGATACGCCAGATCGCTATACCGTGGTCTTGCATATGAAGAGTCCTTTTGGGCCGTATCTGTATTATCTACCCTATGCCGCTCCTCAGCATGCCTGGAGCAAATATCGACATATCGACTTGCAAAGCCTGCCAGCAGTCTTTCTGGCCCCTACAGTGACCAGTGGGCCATATCAGCTTGGTCAGCTTGTGAATAATCAGAGCTATACCTTGCTGCCAAACCCTAATTATGTCTCGACCACCTTTCACGGCCCTTTCCTCGCGCACCTGACCTATCGTGCTTATGCCTCGGCTAGTGCATTGAGTCTGGCTGCACAGCAACAGGCCGCTGACGTGACGACGGGCTATCTCTCGGATACATTGCCAGATTTCTCACCTCTGCCATCCACCGTTCAATTGCTTCAGGTTCCTGCTGCTGCCTATGAGCATCTGGATTTTAATAACGCCAAACCGCTCTTCCAGTCGCTCAATGTACGAAAAGCAATGGCCCTGGCAATCAATGTCTGTGCAATGCTGCAATCAGTGCTACATACCGCTGATTGCTCGCGTCGCACAACACAGGTCGAGCCACCGCCATCGCACTTCTTTGATCCCTCCATTTTGCCCATACCATATGATCCGACGCAGGCGCGCCAGTTGTTGGCACTCGATGGCTGGCAACCAGGGCCAAAGGGTATCCTGCTCAAAAATGGGCAAACCTTTACTCTTCGTCTCGTCACCACCAGCAATGATGCGCAACGTATGGCCGTGGCAACCTGGCTACAGCATGATCTGCTCGCTGTTGGCATCCAGGTGCAAATTGTTTATGCTGACCTGAGTACCTTTTTTGCCCTCTATACAAAAGGTGGCATTCTGGCAACTGGCAACTATGATCTGGCCCTGTTTTCCTATGCCAATAGCCCCGAACCGGATGATGAGTATCAGGTCTTTGCCTCTTCACAAATCCCTTCTGCTACCGCTCCTGATCTGGGGAACTATGCACGAATCAATGATCCACTGCTCGATCAAGCCTTGCTTGCCGGGCGCGCTACAACCATTTTGAGTCAACGTGTACAGGCCTATCGGCGTTTTCTGGAACGCTTGGCAACGCAACTTTATATCATCCCGCTTTTTGTTGATATGAGCGTAATGACTGCCGATACGCGTATGCACAATGTGATTCCTAACCCAGATCAATCTGCCAATACTTGGAATATCGCTGATTGGTGGACCTCATAGTTCTTATGGTCCTAGAGACTGGACACGGCTATCCCTGATCTGGTATTCTAGAGAATGGATGGTCAGTTATCACACTAATGTCAAGCATGTTTCCATCATCGTCGCTGAAAACATGTGTTTAATCACCCTCGAAGGGGAGGAATATGAAAGAAGTGACCTCGAAACAGAAAATTGTCAAACCACAGGGACTACCCCAGCTCCGTCTTCTCCGTCAGCGTAGAGGCTTGAGCTTGGGACAACTATCCGACATGACTGGCATTCGTCGCGACACAATTACACATTTGGAAAGTGGGCGTATGGACCCGCAACCCTATCAGGTTCGCCTGATCGCACAGGTCCTGGAGGTTCCAACACTGAGTTTAGTCTCATAATCCTAATATCCCAAGCATGTTCGATGCTGAACATGCTACGGTATATTGTGCAAAGGGCATCTCTACACGGGATGCCCTGTTTTAATCGGTTTTTTAGCGCAGGCGTTTTCTTGACAATTTTGCTTTTTACTCCTATACTAAAATTAATCGTTTAGTCAATTAACTTTTGGAAATGGCAGGATAGCGCATGGCACGCACGCCCAAAGTGGTCGAAGATCGTCGGCAGCAAATTCTTGATGCCGCTATGCGCGTGTTTGCGCAGAAAGGGTTTGTGCGTGCAACGAATAAAGATATTGCGCGTGAAGCTGAGATCACGCCCGGCTTGATTTATCACTATTTTACTAATAAAGAGGCATTATTAAAAGACATTGTGGAGGAGCGGTCGCCGCTGAATCTAGTACGCTCGTTGCCTCCTGAATTGCTGGCCTTGCCACCAGCAGCATTTCTGCGCTTTTTGATACAGCGTGTGCTGGGGATGATTGAGAGCGAGCAGTTTGTGCAACTTTTGCGCGCTTTGCTTCCAGAGATGATTCATAACCCAGAAATAACTCCCATCGGCAGTGACCTTTTACGCCAGATTGTCGAGGCATTGAGCAACTATTTTCAGGTGAAGATGCAATGTGGTGATCTGCGTTCTATCGATGCGCTCCAGGCGGCGCAAACACTACTGGGTTGCATAATGGGTTTTGTGCTGCGTCGCCAGATATTGCGCGACCCGCTCGCTCTGCGCTATTCGCATGAACAGATTGCAGATGCAATTACTGATATAACCGTATATGGATTGCTACCACGTCCAACCAGTTAAATAGCTCTTTTTGGTTCGGTATTAATTGGTTAGTTAATTAAAAAGGAGGGATACCATGTCAGATGCATTTCATGCAGGGGAACACGATGCTCGTATGCAGGAGGCACAAGGAGAAAAAAGCGAACCAATGGTGGTTATCGAACAATTGGTCAAACGTTTTGGCAAACTCGAAGCCATCCGCGCCCTCACAATGACGATCAACGCGGGCGAGACGTTTGGCTTAATCGGCCCCAACGGGTCTGGCAAAACGACATTGATTCGAATGTTGGTGGGCCTGACACACCCAACGAGCGGCACAATTCGTATCCTTGGTGAGCGTGTTCCCAGCGCGCAAGTTGCTCCCCTGCTGGGATATATGACGCAAGCGAGTGCCCTCTACCTCGATCTTACTGCGCGTGAGAATATGGCTTTCTTCTGTAATATCTATGGTTTGCGTGGGCCAATGCAGCGACAACGTATTGCCGAGATGTTGGAACGCGTCGATTTAGCTGATCGTGCGAACGATGTGGTGGGTACATTCAGTGGTGGGATGAAGCAACGTCTTTCGTTGGCGTGTGCCCTGGTTCATCAACCACGTTTGGCCTTGTTGGACGAACCAACGGTGGGTGTAGACCCAGAGTTGCGTCGCACCTTCTGGAACTATTTTGCGCAGCTCAATCGCGAGGGTGTGACGATTATTGTCTCAACCCATCATCTTGACGAGGCGACGCGTTGCACCCGTCTTGGCTTACTACGTTTTGGCAATCTGCTCGCTTTGGATACTCCGCAAGCATTGCTCCAGCGATCTGCTAAAAGTGACATGGAAGAGGCGTTTCTCTATTTTGCGCATCAGGAGGTGTTGGCATGAATATTGCACGTATTCTGGCACTGGCTGCTCGGATTAATCGGCAAATCGTTCGTGATAGACGCACACTGGCCTTGATTTTTGTGGTTCCTCTCGTCGTCATGACGCTACTGTATGTTGTCCTGACTAATACAACGAACGTGCGTACACTGGCTCTCGTGCGCCCGACAGGTACAGGGAGCGATAGCGTCAATACGTTGATAGATAAACTTCTGCCCGGGAAAGATAAGCTCACGGTTACTACGATCAAGGCTGATCAAGTTGAGACAACGCTCAAACAGGGCAATGCAGATGCGGCCCTGGTTTTTCCCGCTGATTTTATGACACAGGTGATGCAAGGGGGGCACCCTACTGTACAGATTGTTCTCGAAGGCTCCGACCCTGCTGTTGCCAGTGCCATGCTCGATCTAAACGAGAACTTGCTGCACCAGTTGGGCATTGCCTTATCATCACTAACGACCCAAGGGCACACACAACCTCCTGTTGTACCCGTTGCCACTCCATTAACCATCGCCACGCCTCAATATCTCTATGGCGGCCCTGATTATACCTTTAACGACTCGCTTGCCCCCGTCTTTATTGGTATCTTCTCATTCTTCTTTGTTTTCCTGCTCACTTCGGTCGCGTTTTTGCGTGAACGGTCGCAGGGTACAATTGAGCGCGTTCTGGTTTCACCGATGAAGCGTGCTGAATTGGTGATGGGCTATGTTTGTGGCTTTACCCTGTTTGCGTTGGTGCAATCGCTGGTTATCTTACTCTTCATCGTCTTTGTTTTGCGTGTACATTATAGCGGGAATCTTGCGCTGGTCTTCCTGATTACGGCCTTGTTAACCGTCGGTAGTGTCAATTTGGGTATCTTTCTTTCGACGTTTGCGCGCAATGAATTTCAGGTGGTGCAGTTCATTCCATTGGTTTTTGGTGTACAGATTTTTCTTTCGGGCGTTTTCTGGCCTGTTGCGCAACTGCCGGGAGCATTACGTCCTTTTGCCTATATCCTACCCCTTACGTATGCCAATGATGCCTTACGTTCGGTCATGCTCAAAGGGGCAAATTTTTGGGCAATTGCCGGGCAAATGGGGGCCTTGTTGTTATTCGCACTCCTGATGATTGTTTTAAGTTCGTTAACGATACGCCGTGAGGATGCTTGATGCTGACACGCGCAAGAGCCATCTAGATGGACCGCCGTCTCATGTAACAGCTATCACTCGGTCGGTAGGGCATAAGATACGACGCCCACAAGGGACATTACCTGATATAGGAATGTTTCTTGTGGGCGTCATGGAGCTTTTCATCATAGCAGGCCTTGGGCATGACGTAAGCGATGTATTGCTTTCTGATAGGCACTGCACTGCTGGGAATACTCTTCACCTGGCTTGAAAAGAAAGCTTAGGCGCGAATTGAGCTCACTTGTTTCTCGAAGTTCTTGAAGAACTGATCGAGAGCCATCTTGACAGCACCTTTAATCATGATTTCTGGCGTTGCGGCAATCTTGCCATCGAGCTGAGCATTGGCACTGTAGCTGAGTGTTGTCCCATCGCCGTCTTCCGCCAAATCGGTGATGCAGGTGGCGCGGACCGAACCCAGCGAGCTATTTGGCTCGGCAATGAGGACGACGCGAGAAGGAGGAACGACCTCTCCCGTCTGCAAGAAAATCGTGTAGGGGCCTTTGAAGCCGGGAACATTGGGCGAAACTGTTAGTTTGAGCTGACGACCTGTTGGAAAATCAACAAATTCAGCGGAGTCGCAGCCGGGGACGCAGTTCTTGAGAACATCGGGATTCAAAAGCGCGCTAAAAACCTGAGTACGTGGTGCTTTAATCTTCTGGCTACCTGTAATTTCCATTGATCTTTCTATCCTCTTCTATAGTAAAATACTCATAGTTTCCAATCTCTAGCAAACTATTGACTGG
>DAICZM010000336.1 GCA_027311145.1 Ktedonobacterales bacterium | reverse complement strand
ACAAAACGTTGCTCTGGCATCAGAATCAGATGGGGAGCATCCCGCTCGTCGCGCTTCCCCAACGCCGAGGAGGCTGCCAACCAACCAGCATCCCGTCCCATCGTCTCAATCACTTTCACCGGATAATGCCAGGGCATCGAGACCGTATTCATCGTTGAATCCATCGTGGCCTGAGCGATAAAGCGCGCTGCACTGCCATAGCCTGGGCAATGGTCAGTAAAAGGCAGATCGTTATCAATCGTCTTGGGCACACTAATCGTCGCTAGTTCATAGCCCAGACGCTGCGCGGCTTGCGCGAGCTGGTGCGCGGTATCCGCCGAGTCGTTGCCACCAATGTAGAGTATGTAGCGAATGTCATAGCGGCGCAATATCTCGATAGCGCGCTCCACATCACCCTCTTGCAGCTTATAGCGGCACGAGCCGAGTGCTGCCGATGGCGTATGCAGCAACTGCGCCCACACCTTCGTAGCTTGCTGGCGCAGATCGCTCAGATCTTCCTTGAGCAACCCTTCTATACCATGATGCATACCGTAAATGCCATCAATCTGTCTATGCGCAAGTGCAGCCTCAACAGCTCCAACAAGACTAGCGTTAATAACGGCAGTTGCCCCACCGGATTGTCCAATCAGTAGATTTGCGTGTGATACTTTCACCAATACTACTCCCGTGCTTCATTTAGTGTTACCGCCATTATAATAACACACGCCCACAGCGTCGAGGGAGAGTACTCGCTTGCCCTGTCTCATAGCAATGATGCTATACTGAAGACACATCTTTTTCATGGAGATTACAGTGAAGCACAAGATCATTTTAGATTGCGACCCCGGTCATGATGACGCGATTGCCATCCTGCTGGCTGCTCGCCACCCACAGATTGACCTGCTCGCCATTACGACCGTGGCTGGCAACCAAGCAGTCGAGAAGACGACACACAACGCTCTGAAAGTCTGCTCACTAGCTAATATTCGCACAGTGCCGATTGCCATGGGCATGGCGCGTCCACTGCTCCGTCCAGCACGTCACGCCGCCAATATCCACGGCCTCTCTGGTATGGATGGTCCACACATCCCCGAACCGGATCTCGCACTTTCACCTATCCACGCCGTCGATCTGCTGATCCAACTACTGCTCGCCTCAGCAGGTGACATCACCCTCGTTCCCACCGGGCCATTGACCAACATTGCCACTGCCATCAAACAAGAGCCAGCTATTGTGCCCAAAATCAAAGCCATCTCGCTGATGGGCGGTGCTATTGGCGTGGGCAATGTGACCAGTTCAGCAGAATTTAATATTTGGGTCGATCCTGAGGCTGCCGCTATCGTCTTCAACTGCGGACGCCCCATCACGATGGTTCCTTTAGAGGTCACGCACCAGGCTCTGGCCACACCGGCGATTGTAGCACGTCTGCGCGCGGCACAGCAACCAGTCGCCACCTTTGCCGCCGATCTGCTGGTTTTCTTCGCGGAAACCTACCAGCACGTCTTCGGCTTTGCCGCCCCGCCCGTGCATGACCCCTGCGCCGTTGCAGCCGTGATCGACCCCACCATCATCCAAGCCAAACACATGCCTGTTGCCATTGAAACCGTGAGCGAACTGACCGCCGGACGCACCGTGTGCGATCTCTACGGTACGTCCAGCCAGCCGCCCCAGGTTCGCGTTGGCTATGCCCTCGCGGTAGAGCGTTTTTGGGAGATGGTGATTAGCACGCTCCTGAACTCCTAATAGCCAGCCGTAGCTTCAAACGTTTGCGCAATCACCGCGTAGCCGAGATCAGTGGCATGGATATCATGATATGGGCTACACATCCAAGTATAGGTGCAAATATTGGGATTAGGGGTCTGTGAGCCACCAAATGCACCAAAGACAGGCACGAGCTTTCCGTAGCCACTCAAGTCGATACCCAGATACCAGTTGAGCAGGCGGGTATATTTGACGAGGTTCGGGCAGATATTCTGCGTCGGATCATAATAGTCCATCATCAAAATATCGCCCGTCTGCTTGCCTTTCACCATCAAAGCAGCGTAAAGCGCAGGCAGAATAATAGTACGCAGGTTGGTGTTCAGAGTGTGTAGATCGGTAGTGAACTGCGACGCGTTAATGGTGCAAGTCGCATAATTAGCATCTTTCAACAAATCATTCGCACCGATATCGAGCGTCACTGGACTCACCGTTCCAGGAAATGCACGGAGGTATGCAACGGCTGATACCAGTTGCGGAGGAGTGCCCTGTGGAGCATAGGGACACCCACCATAGATCATTGTTGAGCTAGTCTCACCAGGGCATCCCAGATCGACGACATCCTGCACGCCATGCCCTTGCAGATTGGCAAAGAAGTCTGTAGCATAGCCATGCGTATAGTCGCCATTAGGTTGATAACCAAAGGCTAATGAGTCACCCAGCGCAAGATAGTGTTGCTTTGGCCCCTTAAGCCACAGCGGATGCTGCACATTGGTAGTAGCAGCCAACACACTCGACGCGCTTACCAGCAACAGCAACAGTGCCGCCACGATTGGAAGTATCATTCGTTGATACATTGGTAGTTTTTGCACAAAACCCTCCCCAAGGTAAGCATTATACAAAATATCAAACAACTATATACCCATCTTACATCAATATAGCACATAGAACAAGAGGTTTTTTGCTCCATGTGCTAAAAAAGGGGTATTTTAATTATATTTTTATGCAGGAGAACGGCAACCCCTGCACAAGCATCCTCTATGTGCAGCTAAGTGGTTTCTCCAGCATGTACACACACATTTTTTGCTAGCGCGTTGGCTTAATAGCCAGCACGCTGCTCAAAAGCCTGTGCCATCACCCCATAACCGGTACTGGTCGCGTGGGTATCGTGAAAAATGCTGCACTCCCAGGTATACGAGCAGATATGCGAGCTGGTCGAGCCACCAAAAGCCGAAAAGACATCCACCAATGTCGCATAGCCGCGAATGTCATTGGCAATATGCTGATTGACTGTCTGCACATATGGCAACGTGTTCGGGCAGCTATTCTGATAGGGATCATAGTAGTTCATGACCAGCAGATCACCGGTCAATTTCCCATTGACCATCAAGGCTGCATGCAATTTCGGTAAGATCGTCTGGCTCAAATTGGTATCCAGCGTCGCCAGATTGCTCTGAAATTTGCTCACATCGACGGCACAATTCGTGGTCGTAATCGTGGAAAGAATGTCGTTCGCCCCAATATCGAGCGTCACCGGACTCACCTGCCCCGGCAAGAGCGCAAGATAGAACAACGCGGCATTCAATTGCGCACCCAGATAGGGGAACTTGCGCAAGAACGGATAGGGACAGCCCCCATTGATAAAGGTCGTACTCGTCTCACCCGGACAGCCCATATTCGCCGAACTGTTCGCAGAGTGCTTTTGCAGATTAGCGTAGAAGTCGTTGGCATACCCCTCATCGTAATTAAGATCGGGTTGATACCCGAAAGCCAACGAATCGCCCAGAGCGAGATAGACCCCCTTGGGACCAACAAGCGTCACCGCGCGCGGCCGCGGCGTGGCAAAAACAACGGGGGCAAGCACCAACAAAAGCACAAGAGCTGAGACCAACGATGGCACGAACAGCCGAGCAAGGCGAGGCCTCATTATTCCCGCAGCATACATAAGCATGAACGACCCTCCTGTCATACGAACGACCATATTGCCTGGCACGGGCCAACATACTCGTTCGGAGATAAACTTTCACAGTGTCAAAAACAGCGAGAGGTTGCCTGTCTTAAGTATAACCATACAAACAAGCGAAAAGCAAGAGCGAAAAGCATTTATTCTCACAGTATGATATGGTAATATAAAAGGCAAGTTATAGCACGGAAACCCGTCACAAAAATTTCCCAAAACAGAGCATAATGCGGCATTGGCATTATGCTACTCTCTTAATTTGCAGGTGAACAACATGACAATAGGGCAAAGCAGCAGTATCCACCTCGGCTTACTGCTCCATAACCATCAACCCGTCGGCAATTTCCCCTGGGTTTTCCAACAAGTCTACGAGGAGTCTTATCTCCCGATGATTGCTGCCTTGGAACGCCATCCAGAAGTGCGCCTTTCCCTCCACTATACCGGTTCATTACTGGATTGGTTATACGAAGCACACCCCGATTTCCTACATCGTATCTCCCTCCTCGCTCAACGTCAACAGGTCGAGATCGTCAGTGGCGGCTACTATGAACCCATTCTGCCCTCCATTCCCGATGCCGACAAATTGGCCCAAATCCGCCGCCTCACTTCACACATCCACGACACCTTCGGCGTCAAACCTACCGGCATGTGGATCGCTGAACGCGTCTGGGAACCCAATCTACCACGCTTCTTGCGCGAAGCCGGCATCGAATGGACCATCCTGGACGACGTGCATTTCAAAAATGTTGGCTTTGAAGACCACGACCTCTACGGCTACTATGCTACCGAAGACCAGAGTAGTGCCTTAAAAGTCTATGCCACCAGCAAAGCCTTACGCTATACCATCCCCTGGCGACCCGCGACCGAAACCATCGAAACCATGCGTGCCCTCGCAAACCTCGCCGGCAATCGCATCCTTGTCATGGGCGACGATGGCGAAAAATTTGGCAGTTGGCCCGATACACAGTCCCACTGCTGGGGCCACGATGGCTCTTCCGGCTGGATTGAGGAATTCTTTACCGCTCTAGAACAGAACAGCTCTTGGCTCCATACCACACCCCTCGGCGAGTATGCACGCTCCTATCCCGCCCTCGGACGTGTCTATATCCCTACTTCATCCTACATCGAAATGACTGAGTGGGCCTTACCCCCACACAAATCCTATGCCTTCGGCAAACTACTCCACCAACTCGAACACGATCAACAAGAGCATGTCCTCCAATTCATGCGCGGCGGCTTCTGGCGCAACTTCCTCGTGCGTTACCCCGAAATTAACACGCAGCATAAGAAAATGATGCGCGTCCACGAAAACGTCTATGCCCACGCCGCCAGCGATGAGCGCGCACTCACACATCTCTGGAAAGCCCAGGCCAATGACACCTACTGGCATGGCCTCTTTGGCGGCATCTATATGGGCCACGTGCGCTCCGCTATCTACCACCATCTGATTAAAGCCGAAAACCTCGCCGACCTCGCACACTACGGCAACGCTCCCTGGCAAACCTACGAGTTCACCGACTTTGATCGCGACACCCAAAACGAACTGCTCATCGAAAGCGACCAGCTCAATCTCTATCTCGACCCGCAACGCGGCGGCACGCTCTTTGAATGGGATATGCGACGCAGCGCACACAACCTCGTCTCCGTCATGACACGCCATCAGGAAAGCTATCACCAGACCTTGCGCGAACATGAACAAGAACCAGACCACGAGCCTTGAACTCGGTGCGGACAACATCAAGATTCGCGGCTACCAAGGCAAGATTGAGATTGTTCCTCACCTCTTCCTGAAGGACAGCGATGT
>DAICZM010000335.1 GCA_027311145.1 Ktedonobacterales bacterium | reverse complement strand
CATATGCAGTTGTATGAGAGACAACAACAGTTGCTCCCTGCAATTGCGGTTGGTAGCAGGCAATCCAGGGAACACCAGTACCGATATAAGCCCGCACTAACGCAGTCACAAGCCAGTGCGGAACAGCCCCACTCAGAACCAGCCCATACGTAGATGGGACAGGCGGAAAATGTAGAGCATCAGCCTGACTATAGTCAATGTACTTGGATAAAAGATCTATTTTAATAGTTGTAACTTCTTCTTGCGGGGTTACATCGGGCAATACTTGTCGTAGAGCGTAGATACGCATCTCGTTATTCTCAGTACGCATTGTATCCAAATCCAAATGTAGAGGAGGCGGTGACACCCAACCCAGGCGCGCATCGTACTGATAAAATGCTTCTTGACCCGTATGGCAGACTAACGCGCCATAGACCCAGTTTGGCGCACGCCCATACATGGCCAACGGCGTGTCTGATGGCAGCTCAGCCAGAAGGCGGGGAAGCATATCCGGTTGCCAGCGACGAGTATCTGGCGACCACCGCTGCACAAACATATCCAGATCAATGACTAGCTCTACAGGAGCTAGACGAAAATGTATCTCCTGCAATTCGCGTTTATCAAAGGCGAACAGAGAAGCAAGACGCGAGACCAGAAGATCAAACAGCGGTCCGCTCGCCCTTGTTTGACGCTGCAGACCAGTCAGCACACCCTCGATCACAGGTGACTCAGTGGTGATAGTTGAAGCACCGCTGAGCGCGGAATAGAGATTCGCAAGAGGCAATAAGCCATTTTGCGCGGCAATTTGTCGCCACATATTGGCAATCTCAGGCTTATCGGCGCGCAAGAGCAGCAGCGAATGCGTACAGTAGAGAAACATGCGTTTCTGCTCTTCCGTAGGCAGTCCGCCGACATCGACCAGGAGCGGCAGGTGGCGATGGGCCAGAGCGGCGCAGATCGCTTGTACGAACTCGTCAGTCCAGCGTCCGCGCACATGAATAGCGCGTACCCGATCAGGCTCAATCTGTTGAAACCAATCGCCATCACCGTCCGGGTGAGCGCGAATGACATAATGATCGACATTCAGTTCACGCAAGGCATGCGTTAAGCTATACGTTAATACCGATTTTCCCGCGTTGGGAGGCCCACCGATCATCACGGCAGGAAATAAATAGGCCATCTTTCAATTTCCTCCAAAGGATGTTATCGTGCCAAACGAACAGGAGAGATCAACTTGTTTGAACCGACATATACGCTATTGGCAACGTTAGGCGGTCAACCTCAGGTTGTCACCTTCACTCTTGACCGGCTCCTGCAACAGGGAGCACACATTAGTGAGGTCATCGTTATCCATCCTGCCCCCATGCAGGAATCGCTCAAACGTTCTCTGGCCTGCCTTCAGGCTGAGTTTCGCAATGATAGCTATAACTGGCAAGGGCAATCGCTGCGCTGCCGCTTCTATTCGCATATTTTGCGTCGCAACGGCGAGCCGCTGCCAGACATCGTTGACGGGCAGAGCGCGGAAGGCGTCGTCGAGACCGTCTACTATTTGATTCAGGACCTCAAGCAACAGGGACGTAGCATCCATCTCTCTATCACAGGCGGAAGGCGCATGATCGCCTCGCTTGCCATCTCCGCCGCTCAGCTACACTTCAGCAATACCGATCACATCTGGCACATCTACACGCCCGACGAGACCAAAAGCGTCGTGCGCGACGGCGCAATAATGCACGTCGAGCAAGAGCAGGGGGTGCAACTGATCGAAGTGCCCCTGTTGTTTCAATCCCTAAACGGGGAGACGCTGGAAGCAACGCAGCGGGAACACGATCAGGCTGCCCGTAAAGAACAATTTAAACGTTGTAATGCTGTTGTAGAGATGGCCTCATCGGTTGAGCGCAAGGTCTTACGCCTCCTCGCGCGTGGCCTGAACCCACAACAGGCCGCCGCCGAGCTTGAGCGCGAAATAAAAACCATTGATTCGCACAAGACCAAACTGCTCGGTTACTGTTACGAAGTCTGGCAGATCAACGAGAAGAAACTGACCTATCGCTTCCTGCAAGAACAATTTGCCGACTACTTCGCGGAGCGAGATACGCTGTAAACGCTTTCTCGTTCCAACATGCCCAATACGCACCAACCAGGCGGATGTAGGGGCGTGATTCTATCACGCCCTGGTTGCGCACAGATTCGCGTGAAGGCCATATGACAGGGTACGCACTACCCAAAGGTCTCTACATCCAACCATCCAACCATCCAACCATCCAACCATGGCGTGATAGAATCACGCCCCTACTGCTCTGCCAAACTTCATTTTTTAAACAGAATCTACACGCCCTTGCGCTGTGTTACCAGTGGGCCGATTGGCACGCGAAAGAGCGTAAATTTATCTATTTGGCCCTGATATTTGTGCAGGAACAGGATTTCCTTTTTCTTGCTGTCGTCCATTGACTGTAGTTTTTTCGGTTGAGTATCCGACAAAACACGATTTTCTAAATCTTCATTAGTAATCAGCGTATGATAGACAGAACGAACACCCGTGCGTTGGGCCGCGAAAATTGCCATCGCCGCCATGCCTTTGCGCCCACCAGAAATCACCAGATCAATCTCCCGAATTACATGCTCACGCTCGTTATCCTGCTTAACTTCCATAATGACTGACTCTAACTCACGCTGATACAACTGGCACGCCTCGTCAGAATCAATATCAGCCAATGGAACCTCTTTTTTATGTTCGCAAGATACTCCCATGCTCGTAAATAAGTCACGCACCATTTTTGCCCCATGAGCAATTAGACCTGAATGACCAGGATAGACAAGCACAACCTCTTTGATATCTCGCCGTAGCATCTCTTTCAACAGTGTATATGCTTGTGTTGCAACCATCGGTGACTCGCCGAGTTGCACGATCATGACACTTTCTTTCTTACCATCCTCATACAGCACATCTTCCAAGCTTTGGAGTTTTTTTACATCAGCTGTGACGTTGCGAGCGATAAGCTGCTTTTCGCCCGGCTCATAAAGAGCACTAGTATCACTACGATGTACCGCCAGACCCGCGATAACCACCTGTCTAACATCTTGGCCTGCGTAAGGATAATTGGCGATGTCATCAGGCCATGTACAAAAGAAAGGACGCTCATCAGTATGGCCTTTTTTGTAATAGTGAAATGGATGCGTTTTACCGTCGATTTTTCCTTGTATGTTGCCGTGCGTGCGTCTCTTATCTGCCAAGTGTGTAGCAAACTGCATTGAGCGAAAACAGCGGACAAAATCCGCTGCCAAATCTTTCTCTCGTTCGCAAAAATGTTTATACTCTTTTACTGCATCATCAGTCAGATAGACATCTAACATCTCGTCCGCACCGGGGGTACGCAACAGATTGACGATAATCTGATCGTCAAGCAGGTCACTTTCATCCAGCGTCTCCCACCGCTTCTCTAACTGCGCCTCATGCATTGTCTCTATTTCATGGCGATAGCGTGGATCAAGGCGCAACGAGTTGTCGAATGGAATGCGCACAAGCTCCAACCCTTTCCATGTTGCAAACATTTTTGCCCGTTTGCTTTCGCGCGAATCATACAATATATCGTAAACTGTAAATCTGTCACTATGGCCCCCATTCTCATCACGATTAATCAGATGGTATAGCCCTTGCACACAGCCATAAAAAGGTGCAGCCAGGGCCATCAACGCCGACATATTTTTACGCCCACCAGCCAGAGAGAGATAGACTGTATCATGGTTTTCTTCACAACTTTTGACGGCTTTAAAGAGGTGACCTAAAAAAGCATAACACTCCCTATTAGTCGCTACGTCTTCACCATACAATGCATATGACTCTAGAGCGTATAGACCAGCACATACTTCAGTTAGCAGTTCATACCCATCTTTCGATTCTTCACTACTCGTATGCAGCACTATGATTTTTTCAATGGTAATACCGCTCTCGCTCTCTTGCAGCTTTGCGCACATGCCAGTCACTACGGCAGGATAATCGCCGAGCGTTGCAATCAAGACGTTTGCCATTATGCTCTCCTCGCTTCTCTCTGTCTGTGTACTGTGAGCTTACAAATCCGCTGTGTCTTCAATTCGCGCTCTGGAATGACCGCTAAACCAATCGCGGCTCGGATAGGCATACTCAACCGTTGATTTGGCCTCCCAACCCCAGATGGAGCGCAAATCACTGATCGCATCGCCAGTATCATAGTCATAAAAAGCATCGGTCACTTCTGTGCCTAATGCTTCGAGACGATTATAGATCAGCTCAGTGAGTTTATCACCTTCGTATACGGTAATACCTCTGTTGACTTTATCCGTGTAGCGACGGGCATAGTCTACCAACTGTAAGCGCGTCGGTGTCAGCTTGATGCTGCCCAGACCGAGCGGCTTGCCATAGCCGATCTTGTGGCGCATCGTGCTATCTAACGCGACGGCAATCATCAACAAGGCAAATTCGTTGGCCTCAAGCTGCGAAAATTTGATATGTACCGTAAACATATTGCCATAGTCCAGTGGCAATATATGCTGATTGCGATACTTAATCTCGTTCTGTCCCCCTCTAAGCGGGTCTCGTGGGGCATCATTTCTCTGTGTAGTCGGTATTAAACGCCCTTCATCTCTGAGGTAATCGCGTGCATACTTCGGTTGATGAAAGTAGTATTTTCTGCCTGCAACATAGCGTTCCTGTTCGTCCAGATAGAAGGCGCGATGGCGTGGCTTGGGTCCATCAAGCACAGCAGTGAAGACTGGATTTTCGTAGAGAACAGCGTCCTCCGCGACAGCATCCCCAATATTGACCTTACCTTGAAACACATCTATCCCGCCGTGATAGCCGCCACCAGCCTGCATCATGCCGAAGATACGGCAAGTAATACAAAGTTCTGTGTTATGCTGACAACGCTTAAACTCGTTGGGAAGCTGGTATTTATAGTCAATCCTGGCTCTGCCATCTCTGTACTCACCGTCAAAGAGCGTAAAGCAACCATTGCCCAGCGACTCGGCGACTGTACGCAACATGCCTTTGAGCGAACTGCCAGGAATGATATACTTGTTATTTGCATTGCGAATATGCGTGCCAGGAGTGCGCGGATTCTGCGAATCCGTCTCTGGGTCGCGAATAAACAGCGGCGTTTCCGTTCTGATCTCCAGATCAAGTGAACCCGTATAGAGCGTTTGTCCCCCTGGCGCACTCAGGAGATGATGCCAGATCGGTGCGTGCCGCTCAGGTTTACGCTCCCAATTGACAGGCACAAAATCATATGGATTCATGCTTTCTTCTCCTCACGCAGGCCCACAAAACGATATGCCTCGACCTCACCCGTCGCTGAAAGATACTCACGCACCTGCAATTGCACAAAAATCTCATCCCCTTTTACCTCGATAGGATAGTTGAGCAGGCGCGGAATACGCACATCAGAGAAGATGGTATATTCCTGCTCATCTTCCATCGTAGGGACCGCTTTATCGCGTC
>DAICZM010000334.1 GCA_027311145.1 Ktedonobacterales bacterium | reverse complement strand
AATTTAGATATAATTATATAATTTCAGTATTCATTCCCCCTCTTGATTTTTTAGAAAGCATCAGGTATGCTTTGCATACCTGATGCTTTCTAGGCATTCTTACAGGTAAGAACTCTTCTCGCACGCATCTCCGCTGTCCCATAAATTATAGTGCCAATAAGAGGTAAAAGGGGAAATTTTAAGAATGCAAGAGCGACATCACCGTGAAACAGAATGGTTCGCTATCAAATCTGTAGAAGAAGACTATGAAGTGATTATCGGTTCTCTGGATACCATTTGCCAGCAGGCATACAAAAAACCTCATAATGCTAAAAACTTGCTATACCAGCATCTGCTCCATGTCTCGCATGGGAATATATATCTCCACATCACGCGAACCTGGTGTCCTACTCCAATACCAGTTTTTACAACAAACTTTCAGCTCCCTGTCCGTTTTTGTGAACTCACTTATGGCACACTCTACATCGCTATTGATCCAGAAAAAACTACCATCCCTGTGAGGGATGCAAGCCGTATTGCGACCATCTGTGGAGAACTTCTCTATATTTGTGAAATGCGTATTCTCTTGCAGAAAATATCTAAGCTTCTCTGCTCACATTTTTCAGGAGAGCTTACGCCACGAGAGCAAGAAGTGCTATCTCTACTTTGCCAAGGCAAGACAAAAAGTGAGATTGCTCACCTTTTGAGTATTGCCCCGAGAACGCTGGATAAGCACAAACAGCATATCTATGACAAATTGGGTGTTCATAGTGATCTAGCTGTCTTGTTTGCTGCCTATACATACGATTTATTTCTTCCTCTAGATAGTAATGGTGAGTGAGATAAAATCATGCAAAAACTACGCATAATGCGTAAGTGAAGGGGATGTTTACACGTAGTCATGAGGTGAGAAACTACGTATAAAAGGCATGACAGATACAAGTGTGATGGGGTATTCTTTGTAAAGAAGCTGTGAAATATATTTTGTAAGGTGAAAGGAGGCGTGTTGATTTTATATATGTATTTAGTGAGTTTAGTTGCACATATTGTGCTAGGTGCTATTTTCTTAACATCATCAGTGGCTAAGATAGGTTCATCTTTGGCATTTGAGCAAGCTGTCCAAAAGTTATCAATAGATCTATTAGCACCTAAGTTTGTTAAGATGGTTGCACAGTTGTTGCCACCGCTTGAAGTGATCCTTGCTCTTGCTCTAGTTGTGGGCATATGGCCCAAAATGGTAGCAGTCCTAGTTCTAGGACTTTTGATGGTATTTACGGTTCTGATGGTCATTAGCCTGATCCAAGGTAAACGCTTTCCATGCAATTGTTTTGGGCATAGGAGTTCAGACATTGGAATAGGATCAGTGAGTCGAAATGTCGTTCTTATAGTGATGAGTATTTTGCTCATTATTGTATCTCCTTGGACTACAGACAAATTAGGTTGGGTTTTTATAGAAATCACTGGCTTATCTGGTTCAGATATGATTGCGCTCATTACCATCGGGATAAGCCTTTACTTGTTAATCCTGATTGTTAGTGAAATCGATACACTTGTTCGCGCTCTAAAGCTAGATAATTTAGCTTGATAGAATATGGGGAGGAAATGGATATTGTGCTGCCAACTGAAGAACTTGAATGTTGTGATATTAGGAAGAAACCTGGAAACTGGTTTATAACGACGATAAGGAAGGATAAACTTCAATGCAAGGATTGTGGTTGATAGCCTTTATTGTTCAATGGGCTATCGTTCTTATGCTAGTTACACTAGTAATTGGTATCTTGCGTTATCTAGTTTCGGTAAAGGAGCGATGGAATTTAGCGATACCTGCCATTACTAAGTATGAACTTCAGGAGCAAATTGATGATTTTGAGCTTCCCAATGTTGTCGGTATAAAAATCAAGAGTATAGATGTTATCTCTCGATCTGGAGCGATTATCCTTCTGATCTCTCCGACTTGCCAATCATGTGGTGCTTTGCTTGCTCAAGTTTTAGAAATTGCTTCTCGTCACGATATAATATTTTCTCAACCTATCATTGTAATAGTGTTGGGAGCAAAAGAGAGTGTAGAGCATCTTCTTAGTAATTACCCTGGTCTTTCTAGTAGCCAAGTTGTCATACTTATCGACGAACAAGCTAGTACTGCACGGCAGTTTGGTGTAGATGCCGTTCCGACAGGTTTTACTGTTGACCATAAAGGGCGTATGATTAGTCAAACTTCTAATCCGCACTTGGCAAATTGGCTCTATACCGTCATGAAGGTTCCTCTACCAAAGGAGCCAATTGTGACTGGACCAGTTACGAGGAGAGTTCCTACTGCCTATTTGAAGAATTGATGAATTTTATGTTTGGAATGAAATCAAAGGAGGTGTACTCTATGGTACAAGAGAAAGAACCATTTGATATTATCGATCGCTTCACGAATTCGATAATGAGCCATGTCTCAAGACGTGGCATCCTTAAAGGCGCAGGAGCAGTTGGGCTAGCTTTGCTTGGAACTTTCTTCGGTATAGGTAGCCAGATAGCAAATGCTGCTGTTAAATGTCCTCCTACTACGTTCGGTAATTGTGGCTCATGTTATTCTTCGTGCAATTACTCTGCTTCAGGGGATAGTTTCCAGTGTGTCTGTGTAAGTTGCAATTGTTCTCCGCCTATGGTGGAGGCAATGTGCCAATGGTTGTTTCAACCCCCATTAACATGCATTAAAAATGGAGTATGCTTAGAATGTTAGAACTTTAATATGAAGAGGAGGTTTCTAAGATGTCTCAGTGGCAAAAAAAAGAAATATCAAGTTCTACTGGTGATCCCCTTGCTCATAATATAGGGATGCCTATCCTTGGCCAGCAAGGAGTCAATTCAACATTCGTAGGACGCGTCATTGTTGAACTGTGGGAAGAAAATGATGGGTTGGATGACTCCTATCATATTGCATTCTCTATTGATGCAGCGAGTGGAGATGAGAAAACACTTCTACAGCGTGTTTCGCTAGCCTTATCAGCAAGAATGAATAGAGATTTGCACAAGCTCTATCCTTAACCCTTGCATTATATCCTACCCCTACATCTTTATATGTTCGTCTTCTGACTTCTTGCGTTTCTCTAAAAAACGAGATTGACGGTGAAATGCGGGAGTCTTATTTTGTTATCTTTCGAGCTTTCTGTCCCGCCAGTAGCAGGAACGAGGCAAAGGCGGAAATACTTAGCGTAGCAATGACGATACCCATCGGCAGGGCTGTGGTAGGACCAAGAATGCCGACAAGTGGGGCGGCGGCAGCTCCAATTGCGAATTGTAATACTCCCAACAAAGCCGAGGCACTGCCCGCGACCCCTGGTTTACCAGAGAGCGCGAGCGTGGTGGCGTTCGGTAACACCAGGCCCATGCTGGCAACAACAAGGAAGAGTGCGGGCAAGATGCCGATCAAGCCGATGTGGCCCTGCAAGATAACGAGCAACAAGATCAACCCGCCTGTCGCGTTGATAATCAAGCCGATAACAAGCAGCTTTTGTGGTGGGACGCGACCAACGAGACGCCCGCTGACCTGGCCCAGAATCATGATGCCCAGCGCGTTTGTGCCAAAGGCAAAGCTGAAGAGTAGTGGTGAGAGGCCGTAGATCGTTTGCAGGACAAAAGGTGAGCCAGAGATATAGGCGAACATTGAGGCGAAGGCCAGACCGCACGAAAGCGCGTAGCCCACAAAGGCACGATTGGTCAGGAGTTGACGGAAGGTTGCCATCGTCGTCTGAATGCCCCCACTCTGGCGTTGTTCAACTGGGAGTGTCTCGCCAAGTCCGCTGATGACTGCAACAAGTTGTAATACGCCAATGACCGTTAGCACGACGAAGACGCCGCGCCACGAGGTAAACCGCAGCAACAGACCGCCGAGCATAGGGGCAAGAATGGGGGCAAGGCCGTTGACGAGCATGAGTAGCGAAAAGAAACGAGCGGCATCGTTGCCAGCGTACAAGTCGCGCACGATGGCACGAGCAATCACGATACCAGTCGCTCCCGCTAAGCCTTGTATGAAACGTAGTGCTATAAGGAAATAGACTGATGGCGCGACTACGCATAGCAGCGAGGCGAGGGCATAGACCATAAGCCCGACCAGCAGTGGACGCCGCCGTCCCAGGGCATCGCTGATGGGTCCGGCAATTGTCTGTCCTAATGCTAATCCAAGCAGACAGGCACTCAGTGTCAGCTCTGCTTGTGATGCACCAGTGCCAAAGTCGCGACTGAGCGAGGGCAACGATGGGAGATACATGTCGATGGACAGGGGACCAAATGCACTTAACGCTCCCAGAATGATGATGAGTTGCAGACGGCGTGGGTTATGCGCTTTTACGTGTGATTGTGTGTGTTGCAAAATAAATGAACCTCTTTGGGAATAACCGTGTGCGCTTTTCAGCCAATGCTGAAAACAGGTGGTGGTATGTCAACCTCTTGCTTTATCATATCACCTTTGCCATCTTTACTTCATCGCTGTTTTACAAGGCTTAGAAAAACCTCACAATTTCTTAAAGGTTCCTTGAGTTTTGTGGATTAAAATGCAGAAAAAGAGATTTTTAAATTTTTCTAGTTTTATCGAATTTGTATTTGATGAGAGGCATGTCATGGCAAATATCGTGACCGATGCTCAGGGACAGGTGGAGCATGTCGCTGAGCGTCCTTTCCTTGTGAAACCTCTGGTACGCTCTGGAGAGGTCAGTCGTAGTGCAATTATTGAAAGCTCATTTGAAGCACTGCGCACGAATCGCGTCCGTTCTTTTTTGACTATGTTGGGCGTGATTATTGGCGTCTCGGCAGTTATTTCTGTCGTGACACTGACGCAGGGTGTCAATCAAAATGTGAATAGTCGTTTTGCGAGTCTAGGAACCAATGTGCTGACTATTTCTTCAGGCACAACCTCTACAAGTGGGGCACGCAACGCGACTGGCTCTAGTCAAACGCTGACACAGACAGATGCAGATGCATTGGCCCAAATTCCGCATGTTGTCTATGTTAGCCCTATCGTCAACGCCAATGAGCAGGTTATTTATGGCGACCAGAACTGGAACACCAGCGTGCGTGGTGTCTATCCTGATTATCAGTACATTCAGAACTGGCAACTCGCAGAGGGTTCCTGGTTTAGTGACCAGAATGAACAGATGGGTTCGCCGGTTGCTCTCTTAGGACAGACGGTTGTGCAGAATCTCTTTCCTAACAATGTTGTTGATCCGATAGGGCAAACGATTCGTGTTGGCGATCAACTCTTTCACGTGGTGGGCGTGCTACAAGCGAAAGGCGCACAAGGGGCTGCTAATGCGGATGATGTGGTTTTTATTCCATTTAGTGCTGCGAGTATCCGTTTGACATCGAGTTTTTATGTGAATCAGATTCAGGTGCAGTTTGATGATGTGAGCAATATGAATCAGGTACAACAGGATATTGTGACGTTGCTGAGAGAGCGTCATCGTCTGCCTGGTCCTGATCCTTCGACAATTCAGCAGAGTGGTACAAGCG
>DAICZM010000333.1 GCA_027311145.1 Ktedonobacterales bacterium | reverse complement strand
GTGGGGACCCTTGTGGTTGCCCGTCCGTCACCCCACCAAGGGTTGCCCGTCCGTTCTGGGCTTCGACTGGCCTTCCTTGAATGGCCTTCCATAATGCTTGACAGAGTACTACGGGTATTGTCTCTTTTGCTTTTTTAATTTCATTGTGTTGGACATACATCTTTTGCGCAGTATTGCGGTGGATAAGTTACATATGAGAATGAGATGGCGATTTTCAGGGCACAAGGCGGTGGATCACGTCGAGCAGATCGCGCACGTGGAAGGGCTTCACAATCACTTGGTCGACACCCAGACTGCTGGCATCAAGGCTACTTGTGCCTGCTGTGATAACCACAATGGCAGGATAAGGATAAGGAGCCTCCCATTGCTTACGCAAGCGCGCAAGAAAGATATTGCCATCCATGCCTGGCATAGCCAGATCAAGCAAAATAACTGATGGGCAACGCCCTTCGCGTGCGGCATTGTGCATCCAGTCCAGAGCTTCCTGGCCTTCTGCCGCCTCCGTCGGCTCGTAGCCATCCAATTCTAATGCCCACGATACCATGTCTCTGATCGCGGGGTTGTCATCGACCACCAACACAATTGGCGGACGCTTCTCACCCTGGAGCGATGACTGGCTCCTCATATGTTGTCTCCTCACCAAAAGAGGTTGCTTTTACTGTCCAAAAGCAGATAACAAAAAATAGCGAACCGTCTCAGTAAATGCCTGCGGTTGCTCAATATTAGCCAGATGGCCCGCCTGCGCAATCAGCACGAATTGCGCATTAGGAATGTGGCCCGCCCAGAGCTGGGCCTGCGCTGCTGGCGTTACGCTGTCATATTGACCCGCAAGCACCAGCGTTGGGCACCGAATATGCGCCAGCAGGTCGCTTGAATCGGGGCGTAATGCCATCCCACGTGAAGCAGCCGCAATGCCTAAAGGGGTGGCTGCATGCACCATCTGCCTGACTCGTAGCTCTACATCGGGAGTTTGCTGGAGCGTTTGGGCCGCCAGCAACCGTGGAATTTGCAAGCTGGCAACCGCGTCCGCTCCCTGCTCCATTGCCAGCTCCGCCAGTTGCGCACGATTGACCTTCGCCTCCTTGCCATCGGCCTCTGGCTTTGTGTCAGATAAAATCAATCCACTGATACGGTGGGGATATCTGCGGAGAAAAGCAAAAGCCACATAACCGCCCATCGAGAGACCACACAGGGTGGCTCGCTCTATGCCAAGCTGATCCATGAGAGCCACCAGATCGTCTGCCAGCGTCTCCATCGAGGTAACATCGCCGTTTATCTGACTCTCACCAAAGCCACGCCAGTCCAGCGTTATCAGGCGAAAACGCTGCTCAGCAAGCAAAGCCTTCACCTGATACTCCCACATGCCACGATTGAGAGGAAAAGCATGCAAGAAAATAATTGCGCGGCCTACGCCATGATCGTCATAGGCCAGTTCAACACCATTGACGCTCATTTTCAAAATTCTTGCTACTCCCTTGTCGCTCCATCGGCTTGCTCGTGCGCATAATACGAGCTACGCACGAATGGCCCCGACTCCACGTGGCGAAATCCCATCTTCTTCCCTTCCGCTTTCAACGCTGCAAACTCCTCTAGCGGCACATAGCGTTGAATCGGCAGGTGCTGAAAAGATGGGCGCAGGTATTGGCCGATTGTCAAAATATCGACATCATGAGTACGCAAATCGTGCATCACCTCGATAATCTCGTCCCACGTCTCCCCTAAGCCCAGCATAAAACCCGATTTGGTCGGTGCAGCCGGATTCATTTCTTTGGCCCACTTGAGGACCTGCAACGAACGCTGGTAGACTGCCTGCGGGCGCACGCGCTTATACAGCCGAGGAATCGTCTCCACATTGTGGTTATAAACATCCGGTTTGGCATCTATCACTACGCGCAATGCTTCATACACACCCTTAAAATCGGGCGTTAAGACCTCTACTCTACATTCTGGATTGAGACGGCGAATCCAGCGAATCGTGCCCGCGAAGACCGCTGCCCCGCCATCTTTTAACTCATCGCGATTCACTGAAGTGACAACGGCATGGCGCAAGCCCATCTCTTGAGCCGCCTCCGCCACGCGCTTCGGTTCCTCCCAGTCAAGACCGCTGGGACGCCCCGTCTCGACGGCGCAGAAACCGCAACTGCGCGTGCAGACGCGCCCCAGAATCATAAAGGTCGCCGTCTTGTGGCCCCAACATTCACCTATGTTCGGACAACGCGCCTCTTCACAGACGGTATGCAGCGATTGGCTGCGCATCAACTGTTTCAAAGACCGATAATTCTCGCCTTGCGGCGCGCGAACCTTGAGCCATTCAGGACGGCGTTCCGGGATGATTGTCGCCATTGTCGTTTCCTCGTTTTCTTAATACTGCTGCTCTTCGCTCTCGTAGGGGCGTGATTTATCACGCCCATCACGCCCATCACGCCTTCGTGCCCTGCCATCACGCCTTCGCCCCCTGCCATCACGCCTTCGTCTCTCGTTATGCGGCATCCCAGGCGGGAGGGCGCATGGGCAGGGCGTGATGAATCACGCCCCTACGATTAATATACGTCTATTTCGCGACTGTAGCTTTGGAGCTTTGTACGCACAGCCTGTAAGAAACCGCCTGCACCCGCTCCATCTAAAATACGATGGTCGAATGAGAGACACAGGTTCATCATCGAGCGCACGGCAATTGCGTCATCCTCAATCACTACGGGCCGCTTCACCACAGCATCCATGCTGAGTATACCAGCATGGGGCTGATTGATAATCGGTACTGATAGTATTGTACCAAATACGCCAGGATTATTCACAACAAACGTGCTGTTCTGCATATCCTGCACCGTCAGTTTGTTCGCCCGCGCCCGCTGTGCCAGCACATTGACCTGACGCGCCAGGCCTGCCAGCGTATACTGATCGGCATCATAAATGGTTGGAACCACCAAACCTGCGTCGGTCGCCACCGCGATACCCAGGTTGATACGCTTCTTGATAATGATCTTATTATCTTCCGTCCAGCTTGAGTTTAGCAAGGGGAACTTGCGAATACCTTCACACACAGCCTTCATCACAAATGGCACATAACTGATGCCATAGCCCTCGCGCCGCTTGAACTCTTCTTTATGCTTCTCCAACCATTTCGCGATGTTCGTCATATCAATCTCAACAACCGTTGTGGCATGGGGCGAGGTCCGTTTGCTGCGCACCATATGCTCGGCAATAGCGAGACGCATCCGGCTAGGCTGCATGATCTCTTCATCCCCACCCGCCACGGCTGTCACGAGTGTTGGTTGTGGCGTCTGGGCTGGTTGCATCGGCGTGGGAGGACGTGCAGGCATGACCGTTGGAGCAACAACAGACGTTGCGGTTGCCTCTTGGGCCAGATAGGCTAGAATATCCTCCTTGCGCACACGTCCACTAATACCCGTGCCCACAATCTTATTCAGGTCAAGACCATGCTCATCAGCAAGCCGCCGCGCTAATGGCGAGATGCGTTGCCGCTCTTCCTCACGTTGCTCTTGCACCACCATCGTTCCATTCAGACCACGATTGGCATGGGCACTGCTTACCGCTTGTGGCACAACCTCCGGCAAACGAGCAGGAGCAGACACCACTGGTGCTGGAGCCGTCGCAACAGGCTGTTCCGTGCCTGCCTCTGCATTGACTTCGATCAACGCGATTTCCGTGCCTACCGCAACGGTCTCGTCCGTCTTCACAAGAATTTTCACAAGCCGACCCGCCATCGGCGATGGCAACTCAGCATTGATCTTGTCGGTAATGATCTCTGCGAGTGCCTCGTCCTTCTCAACGTAATCACCCTCGTGTTTGAGCCACGCGCCAATCGTCCCCTCCGCCACCGACTCACCCAGGCGCGGCATTTTTACTGCTGTTGACACATCCATACTCCTTTGTACTGTATTTTTTTGGTAGGGGCGTGATTCATCACGCCCTGCTCGCACATCGATCCGCCTGGAGAGCCGTGGGAAGCGGGACGGCCAAACGTCATTGCATACCTATCCATCCATGACACCCACAAGGGGTGTCACTACATGTTGCCACCCTACAAGACGCATGAAATGTAGTGACACCCCTTGTGGGTGTCATGCTCATCCTCTCTATGACGTTTGACAGCATGACGTTTGACAGAACACTACGCAACCCATGTTATTTTGTTAACCACGATCATCACACCCCTACCTGTTAATACGCGGCAAGTTGGCGCGCTGCTGTCAGGATTTTTTCCGCGTTCGGCAGATAGGCGGCTTCCAGGGGCGGCGCATAAGGAAAAGCGACATCGGGTGCAGCCACGCGGGTGATGGGGCCATCCAGGTATTCAAAGAGTTCGCTTGCCAGAATGGCTGCCAGTTCCGCACCAATGCCGCCGGTCAGCGTGTCCTCGTGGACAATCAAAACCTTGTTGGTGTGCTTGACGGACACCAAAATGGCTTCACGGTCGAGCGGCGAGAGACTGCGCAAATCTAAAACCTCCACCTCAAGATCGTCCTCTTCCTCTAAGGTCCGTGCGGCCCGCAAGCATTGATGCACCATCGCCCCGTAGGTCAGCATCGTCATATCTTCTCCCTCGCGCCGCACGATGGCCTTGCCCAGCGGAACCGTGTAGTCCTCGCTCGGCAGTTCTTCGCGCAACTCCGGCAGACGATAGAGCAGCTTATGCTCCAGATAGATCACCGGGTTGTTGTCGCGCACAGCCGCTTTGAGTAGTCCCTTCGCGTCATAGGCCGTCGCGGGAGCTACGATTTTGATACCGGGCGTGTGGAAAAACCACGCTTCAGGGCTGCTCGAATGGAAGGGGCCACCCTTCGTGCCTCCACCAGAGGGGCCACGAATCACCATCGGCACGGGCATACCGACGCGCCAGTACATCTTGCTCGCCATATTGATGATCTGATCAAAACCACACGTGATAAAGTCGATAAACTGCATTTCGGCTATTGGCCGCATGCCCATCAGGGCCGCACCAACTGCTGAGCCGATAATTGCACCCTCCGACATCGGCGTATCGATCACGCGCTCTGGCCCAAACTCCGCGAGCAGGCCCGCGCTGACCTTGAATGCGCCTCCATAGGCGGCAACATCTTCTCCAAGCAGAAAGACGGCCTCGTCGCGCAACATCTCCTCGCGAATGGCCTGGCTAATTGCCTCTAGATAGGTTGATTTGTGGTTGGTCACATTTTTCTCGCTCATCGTCGTCCAACGACCTCCTCTGTTTTCCTTACGGTGTTGAACGGCTCGCCTGTGCGACGATCCAGCGCATTGATATAGTGTGCGTTCTGGGCATCCGGTTCGCCAATAATCGCAAGGGGGCCATCGGGTGCAAAGACATGCTCTGCTACCGCCACCCCGTCGGGAGCAGGACTCTGTTCGGCATAGCGCACCGCATCATCGATCTCCGCCTTGACTCTGGCCGCCATCTCCGCTTGCTCAACAGCGGAAAGCAAACCATGCTCGCTCAGGTAGCTTTCAACACGATGAATGGGGTCTTTTGCCAGCCATGCCTCGCGTAACGCTTGCGGGACATAAT
>DAICZM010000332.1 GCA_027311145.1 Ktedonobacterales bacterium | reverse complement strand
GAAATGGCTTGTGTCCCTGTTGTCTATAAGGATAAATCATGCAATTACAAGGGAAAGTCGCAATCATTACCGGAGGCGGCTCCGGCTTTGGCGAGGTAACCGCGCGTCTCTTTGCACATGAAGGAGCCTCGGTGATGCTCGCTGATATTAATGGCAATGCAGCACACTCTGTCGCCAACTCCATTGTGGCTGAAGGCGGACAGGCTGGTTGGGCACAGTGCGATGTCACCTCTCCCGCCAGCGCGGAAGCCATGGTTCAAGCGGCACACAGCCAGTTTGGGCACGTGGACATTCTCTTCAATAATGCCGGTATCGAAGGCTTTGGCACAGTCGTCACTACAGAGGAAAATCTCTGGGATCGTATTTTCGCTGTTCATGTACGCGGCGCATACCTCTGCTCAAAGTATGCCTTGCCCTTCATGATCGCAAGTGGCAATGGTGGCTCCATTATCAATGTTTCCTCTGTAGCTGGTCTCGTCGGTATACGCAATATGACTGCCTATAGTGCCGCAAAAGGTGCAATCATCAGCTTAACACGCTCGATGGCTGTCGATTTTGCTCCACACGGCATTCGCGTCAATTGTGTCGCGCCTGGCACGACGATGACACCAATGGGACACCGTCTGGTCGAAGGAGATACGCAGGAGCAGTTAGCAATGAGGATGAGTCGTTATCCGCTCAACCGCTTTGGCCGTCCTGAAGAAATCGCCAACTCTGTCCTGTTTCTTGCTGCTGATAGTAGCTCCTATGTCACCGGCTCGTGCCTGGTTGTCGATGGCGGGCTAACTGCGGTGTAGCAGCATAGCGATGTTCACGCTCATAACAATCAAGAGATGGAAGGCTTTTATGGACCATTATGGATTGTGGATCAACGGCAAAACCTGGCATACCGATAAGCATCTCACGGTGATCGACAAAACAAGTGGCGCACCCTGGGTAACAATCAGCCAGGGAGGGCCACAGGAGGTTGACGCAGCAGTTACAGCAGCCTGTCAAGCCTATGCCGGCAATCCACTAACAGCGACACAACGCTACGATATTTTAATGCAGGCAGCCGGGTTAATTCGCCTTCGCCAACAAGACTTGGCTTTAACAATGGCTTATGAGGCTGGGAAACCATTGCGCGATGCATTGGCCGAAGTTGATCGTGCGGCTGACACATTCACTTGGGCTGCGGAAGAAGCAAAGCGCATTCACGGTGAAATGGTTCCCCTTGAAGCGACACCCGGCTCCGAGCATCGCCTGGCATTCACCATACGTGTGCCTGTCGGCGTTGTCTGCGCGATCACGCCTTTCAACTTTCCGATCAATATGGTGGCACATAAGATTGCTCCCGCGCTGGCAGCTGGCAACGCGGTTGTTCTCAAACCCGCCTCCTATACCCCTATTGTTGCTGCCAAACTATGCGCCATCCTCACCGAGGCAGGGCTACCTCCCGGCTGGTTAAACCTGGTCGTTGGCCCTGGTGATAGCGTCGGCTCAGCGTTGCTCGCCGATACGCGCATAGGGTTCTATACGTTTACGGGTTCCGTTTCCGTAGGAGAGACGCTAAAACGCACGATAGGACTGCGCCGCTGCACGTTAGAGCTTGGTTCCAATTCGGCGGTTATTGTCCACGAGGATGCTGATGTCGCCAATGCCGCAACACAATGTGCCCTGAAAGGGTTTGCTTACGCCGGGCAGGTCTGCCTCTCTGTACAGCGGATTCTCGTTCATCGGGCCATCGCTGATGAATTCACTACTAAGCTAGTGCGTGTAGCACAAAACCTGCGCATTGGCGATCCGAAAGACAGAGAGACTGACATCGGGCCAATGATTAGTGAAGGCGAAGCCCGGCGTGCAGAGTCCTGGATACAGGAAGCCGTTGCCGCTGGAGCTTCACTGCTTACGGGCGGGCTGCGTCACGGCACATTCCTCACGCCAGCTGTATTGGCCGATGTCACATCTCATATGAGTGTCGTCTGCCAGGAAACATTCGCCCCCATTGTGGCAGTGCAAGTGTATGAGACGCTCGACGAAGCATTCCACTACGCCAACGACTCAGAATACGGCTTACAAGCTGGCATCTTCACCCGCTCCCTGTCAGTTGCAATGGCGGCAGCCCGTAATTTACAAGTGGGCGGCGTGATGGTCAATGATACCTCCTTCTATCGTGCTGGTCAGATGCCCTATGGTGGCGTTAAGCGTAGTGGTATGGGACGTGAGGGACCGCGCTACGCGATAGAAGAGATGACAGAACTACGCTTAATCGTCCTGAATCCTCAGAGTTGATTGTTGAAGAGAAGCCTTGTAACGCGACACACAGAGGGATGATTGTTTTCTTCCTATCTAGGAAAGAGGCATTTGGCTATGCGCCTTGCGAATAAAGTTGGTCTGGTAACAGGGGCGGGTTCTGGCATTGGGCGTGCCATCGCACGCCGTTTGGCCGCCGAGGGAGTATCTCTTGTCATCAGCGACATCGCTGAAACTGGATTGCGCGAAACCGCTTCACTAATTGCGGAAACACAAGGTCAAACGACGTCCGTTGTAGGCGACGTTGCAGAACGAGCCGACGCCGAGCGGATGGTACTGGCAGCAGTGGACGCGTGGGGCCATCTGGATATTGTGGTAAACAATGCCGGCATCACTGGCTCACAGCAAGCAACACTGGCTCACAGCACGCCCGACGAAGAATGGGAGCGTGTCATTGCAGTCAATGTGACGGGCGTGTTCCGCGTTACCAGTGCTGCTCTTCGTCAAATGCTAAAGCAAGATGGCGGCACGATTATCAATATCGCTTCTATCGCTGGCTTCGTTCCATTTCCAGCACGCGCCGTCTACGATACTTCGAAAGGAGCCGTCATCGCATTCACACGAGCCTTAGCATTAGATTATGCAGCCAATCACATTCGCGTCAATGCCATCTGTCCAGGCATGGTTGAAACCGAGATGACACGCTGGAGGCTAGATATTCCAGAACTACGTCAGCAGGTGCTAAACATGATCCCTTGGGGACGCGTTGGCAAACCTGAAGATATTGCAGCGGCGGCTGTCTATCTGGCATCAGATGAAGCCGATTATGTCACTGGACATATGCTGGTGATCGATGGCGGCTGGATGGTCAAATAAACTTCAGCACCTCATTCTTCAAAGGGGTAAGTTATGCCAGTTTTTACGTCAGAACAGAAACAAGTGTCGCTGAGCGAAGCGGCTGCTATTGTCAAAGATGGAATGACGATCGCTGTTGGTGGTGGATTGTCGTGGCGCGAGCCAATGGCACTCCTCCGCGAACTGCTTCGGCAAGGGCGACGCGATCTGCATATTATAGGAACGGCACACGGGGTTGATGTGGATATGCTCTGCGGAGCGGGTGCTATCGGTATTATAGAAGAGTCCTATGTCGGCTTCGAGCAAGATTTCGGCATGGCTCCAAACTTCCGGCGAGCTTGTCAAGATGGCAGCACGAAAATCTACGACACGTGTTGCCATACACTTCTGCAACAATTGCGAGCCGCAGAGTATGGCGTCCCCTTCTTGCCAGTCCGCAGTGTCCAGGGCACAGACTTCTTGCACCTGCATGCAGAATACAAGACCATGACCTGTCCTTTTACCGGCATGCCACTCGTACTCGTGCCTGCCCTCGCGCCTGATGTCGCCATCATTCACGCGCAATATGGAGATGCGCATGGCAACCTGAAAATTCTCCCGCCGCTTGTGGCTGACATGTTGTTTATCCGCGCCTCCAAACACGTCATTGCGACTGTTGATCGCCTGGTATCCACAGAAGAACTACAAGCGTTGGAGCCGAATGTTCCATATTTCTGGGTTGAGTCTGTTACCGAGGTTCCCTATGGTGCTCATCCTACCTCCTGCTATCCATTCTACTCATATGATCGCCAGCATCTAACAGAGTACTATCATGCCGCCAGTGCTGGCAAAGAAACATTTACGCATGAATACCTTGACCATTACGTGTACCAACCAACCTCACACGATGAGTATCTTCAGCGTATCGGTGGGGCCGCCCGATGTCAGGTACTCGAAAGTTGGAAAGACGGCGATGACGCATGGCGCTCACTCTTCACAACACCTGAAGGAGCTATTGCATGAACGAGCTGGAAATCACCCATGCAACGCTGCCAGAAGTGATGATCTATCAGGTTGCTCGCACCATTCGCGATGGTGAGTTGGTTTTTCATGGCTATGGTTCCCCAGTGCCTGCCCTCGCGATGCTCTTAGCCAAGCGCACACACGCACCTCATATGGTGCATATCGAGGGAGCCACCTATGCGATCAACCCAACTCCCCCTTTTCTCCCGCCTACCTCTAATGATTGGTCGCTCGCACGTGGCAGCGTGATGGCAATCGGGATTACCGACCTCTTCGATATTGCGGCACGTGGAGATATGGGGCGCATGTTCCTTTCTGGTGTTCAAGTTGATCGCTATGGCAATCTAAACGTCACGGTGATTGGTCGTCCAGATGCACCACGAGCCAAGCTACCCGGGAGCGGGGGAGGCTGTAATCTTTCAGGCGATGTCCAGCATGTCACCATCTGGACGACCGGGCACCGCGCCTCTCTCAATAAAACTGGAAAACGCCAATATCGCTTTGTGCAGCATATCGATTTTATATCATCCATTGGGCATGTGACCAGGGATGGTACGCCACGCACCGCGCTTGGTTTGCGTGGTGGTGGCCCTGAATGGGTGGTCACCGAGCTAGGTGTTTTTGATTTTGATCCCCAGACGCATGTCTTGCGTTTGCGTGAACTCTATCCAGACACAACGATTCAAGACGTGTTGGACAATACAGAATTCGAGCCGATCATTGCATCAGATGTACGGACTGTGCCCTTACCCACGCACGAGGATGTGGCATTGATCCGTAGCTTTGATCCCTTGCACACGCACCAGCATGAATTCAAATCTGTAGATGTAGACCGACATTTCTCTCTCCCACATCAGCAGTAACAGGAGGTTCTTGTGGACATCACCATGACACAAACAACCAACCGACAATGGGTTGGCCTGGTTGAAGAGTTCTCGCATAAGAGTGAGCCTATTATCAACATCCATCGCGATGACACCAGAAAGTTCGATGCCATTTTCATTGGCGGTGGGGCAGGAGGTCGTTTTGGCTCAGGCTATCTGCGCGCAATGGGCGGAAGGCAGCTCATTATTGACCGCTGGCCCTTCCTAGGTGGCAGTTGTCCCCATCAGGCCTGTGTCCCGCACCATCTTTTCTCGGAAGCAGCCCGTGAGCTTGATCTCATGCGCTGGTTTTCAGGGAAACTCTGGTTTCCTGATGCCACGAACCTACGTGCATCGATTCTGCAAATGGTTGAACTGTTCAAAAGCGGACGTGGCACAGCACACGCTTTCATGAATTGGCAATCCAAAGAGCAGCTCGACCTCGAATATATCTTGAATGCCTCCGCAACCGTTATTGATGCTCACACGGTTGAGGCAGCGGGAGAACGCTTTCACGCTGATAATCTCGTATTGGGTATTGGCGCGGCTCCATTGTCGCCCAATATTCCCGGCGTTACCCTGCAT
>DAICZM010000331.1 GCA_027311145.1 Ktedonobacterales bacterium | reverse complement strand
GCGCTGGTTATCATGCACGCGCTGTGTGTCACTACATCTCATGCACGCCATAGAATTATTTCCATACTAAACACCAGAAATATTGTAAAGGCCCGTAAGGATGCGATGAATCGCTCCCATACGGGCCTTTACCGTATTCTCTGTGTTAATCGCCGAGTTGCGAGACGGCGTTGTCGTATTCGCCGATATCGACGAAGTCGCACGCGGAAGTGCTGGTTCCTTTGGGCAAGACGCGCCAGAACAGGTGACTCATCTGATCCCAATTGTCGAGAATGGCAAGGGCGCGTTTGCTGCGCGTCTTGCGAGCATGCCAGCCAACAACCACGCGCAGGGCTTCCAGTTCGCCTCCGTCCTCGATGCGCAAGAGATCGACCAGTTCAGTGTTACAGCGCAGCGGGAAGATCTCCTGCTCGTCCAACACGTAGGCCACGCCGGAGGACATGCCAGCACCAAAGTTGCGGCCCGTCTCACCCAGCACGACAACCATGCCGTTCGTCATATACTCGCAACCGTGATCGCCCAGACCCTCGACTACTGCCAGCGCGCCACTGTTGCGGACTGCGAAGCGTTCACCCGCCCGTCCAGCCGCGAAGAGTTGGCCGCCCGTCGCGCCGTAGAGGACCGTATTGCCAACGATGGTGTTCTCGTGCGAGGCAAAAGATGCATCGGCGGGCGGCATAATCACGATTTGGCCACCCGCCATGCCCTTGCCAACGTAGTCGTTGGCGTCGCCCGTCAAGATCAGACGCATGCCCGGCACGCTGAACGCACCAAAGCTCTGGCCTGCAGACCCCTGGAAATTGGCGGTGATGCTCACTCCTGGCAGGCCCTTGTTGCCATAGCGGCGTGCAATCTCACCAGCGAGGCTCGCGCCAATCGTGCGATCATAGTTGTGAATGGTATGTTGCGTCAAGACACTGCGCTCACCAGCCAGAGCATCTTCGCTCTCCGCCAGCAATTGCACCGCGACAGGCGAGGAGGGAATACTCTTCTGGCCTTCCGGCGACGTGTGGACTGGCATGGCAACTAGCATATCTTTCAGTTCAATCGCTGCTTCTTCAGCACAGTTCAGCAGATCGGCGCGTCCGATCAGCTCATCAAAATGGCGCACACCAAGCTGAGCCATCCATGTACGGACCTCTTCTGCCACTAGTGTCAGGTAGTTGATGAGATGCTGCGGACGACCGGTGAACTTTGCGCGCAGGTCTTCGCGCTGCGTGGCAATGCCAGCGGGACAGGTATTGAGGTGACACTGACGCGCCATATCACAGCCAAGCGAGACGAGTGCCCCCGTACCGAAGCCGAACTCGTCTGCACCGAGCAGCGCACCGATAATCACATCGCGCCCCGTCTTGAAGCCGCCATCCACGCGCACACGCACGCGCTTGCGTAAGCCGTTCTTGACCAGAACCTGCTGAGCCTCAGCCAAACCACGCTCCCAGGGCATGCCAGCATGCTTGATCGACTGCAAGGGCGAAGCCCCCGTGCCACCGTCGTGACCGCTAATCAGCACGTAGTCAGCATGAGCTTTGGCAACACCAGCCGCGATTGTGCCGACGCCCGCGCATGCGACCAGTTTGACACCTACTTTTGCCTGCGGATTGATCTGGTGCAGGTCATAGATCAATTGCGCGATATCCTCAATACTGTAGATATCGTGATGGGGTGGTGGCGAGATCAGCGCAACCCCAGGAGCGGTATGGCGCAGGCGGGCAATGAAAGGCGTGACCTTGCCTGGCGGCAATTGTCCGCCCTCGCCAGGCTTCGAGCCTTGCGCCATCTTAATCTCGATCTCTTGCGCACGCACGAGATATTCGGGCGTCACACCAAAGCGGCCCGAGGCAACCTGCTTAATCTTGCTGCTAACAGGATGGCCCTCAAGCGTCTCGTGATACCAATTCTCGTCTTCGCCGCCCTCGCCCGTATTGTTGCGTCCACCGATGCTATTCATCGCCGCCGCAATCGTGCGATGGGTCTCAGGGCTAAGCGCGCCAACCGACATAGCGGAGACTACAAAGCGTGCGCGAATGGACTCCATCGGCTCAACCTCATCCAAAGGAATGGGCGAGGTGGACACAAAGGAAAACAGGTCACGCAAGGCGGTATGGGGACGACTATAGACGAGCGAGGTGTACTGACGATAATCGTCGCGGCTACCAGTTTGAGCAGCCTTTTGCAGAGCGCGAATAACGAGTGGATTAAAGGCATGATATTCAGCATCACGGCGAAAGCGATAGCGGCCCAGGTCGGTCAGTTTGCGACGGCGCGCATTCTGCTCACCTTGCTCTTGTACTTGACGAATTTCTTGGCTACGCGTGATGATCTGCTGCGCCACATGCGCATACGTCAGCTTGCCAGGGTGCATGGCCGATCCCGCGAAACAACGTTGCGCAAAGGCAGCCGTCAGGCCCACCACCTCGAACTGGCCCGCTCCAATGATGTTGCGAATGGTCGTGATGCCCATGCGCGCCATGATCTTGCATAGGCCATCTTCGATCACATGGATATAGCGTTCAACAGCGAGTTCGCGTGTCACATGTTCCAGTTTGCGTTCGCCAGCCAGGGCACGCACGCTTTCGAGAGCCAGAAACGGCACAACGGCCTCAGCTCCGTAGCCGAGCAGCAAGGCGATCTGGTGAATATCCCAGGCCGTGCCAGTCTCGCAGATCAGCGAGGTATTTGTGCGTAGGCCACACTTGATTAGTGAGCGATGGACCGCACCAACCGCGATCAACATCGGCATAGCGGGCATATCCAGTGTGGCGTCTCTATCGCTCAGGATGAGCAGCGTCGCTCCTTGTGCGACCGCGCTTGCCGCCGCTTCTTCCAGGCGATCAAGAGCAGTTTCGAGCGCATCACTACCCGCACTGGCATCAAAGGTCGTACTCAGCGTCTCCGTGCGAAAATGCGCATCTTCAAGCTGATGCAACATCTCAAGCTGATTCTCGGTCAAAATGGGCGTTTCCAGATGGAGCAGACGGGCATGCAGCGGAGATTCCAGCAGCAAGCTTTGGCTACGCCCCATGTAAGACTCTAGCGAGATCACGATGCGCTCGCGCAACGGATCGATGGGTGGATTGGTGACTTGCGCGAAACGCTGGCGAAAGTTATCAGAGAATGAGCGCGGCAACTCGGAGAGAATGGCAAGCGGAGCGTCATCACCCATGCTCCACACCGGCTCTTTATTATCCTGAAGCATGATACGCAGTACCATCTCCACGTCTTCATGCGTAAAGCCGTACAACTGTTGTGCAGAGAAAAGTGCGTCTGCACTAACGGTTGTCTGCTCTTGCGCCTTTTGCGCGTTGAGCGACAGGGATGACAGACGCAGCAAATGCTGGTCGAGCCACTGTTGATAGGGATGGCGCTGAGCCAAGGCCTCTTTTACCTCGCCATCGCGCCAGATACGGTGTTCCTCAACATCGACGGCAATCATCTCACCTGGTCCCAAACGGCCCTTTTCAAGGATATCATGGGCGGGAACGGAGACGACGCCTGTTTCTGAGGCAACGATCAGCAAGCCTTGCACGGTCAGCATATAGCGAGCGGGGCGCAGACCATTGCGATCAAGAGCGGAACCGACAATGCGTCCATCGCTAAAGACTAGGGCAGCGGGACCATCCCAGGGTTCAACAAGGCCGGCATGATACTCGCACCAAGCGCGCTGCTCCTCGTTCATCTCTACATCGTGTTCCCAGGCGGGCGGAATAAGCATCTGCATACTGTGCAGCAAATCACGTCCCGATTGGGCTAACAGTTCGAGGGCGTTATCAAGTTGTGCGGAGTCGCTCCCGCCTTCTTGCACGACAGGCGTGAGAGCATGGACGCGCTCGCCCCAGAGCGGGGAAGTAAAACCGCTCTCGCGAGCTTGCATCCAGTTACGGTTGCCCTGAATGGTATTGATTTCGCCGTTATGAGCCAACATGCGCATGGGTTGCGCCAGTGGCCAGGAAGGAAAGGTATTGGTACTGTAACGCTGGTGGAAGACGGCAATGGCAGAAGTGTAACGGGGGTCGGCTAAATCGAGATAGAAACGCGATAGCTGATCTGGGGCAAGAAGGCCTTTGTAGACAAGCGTGCGAGAAGAAAGTGAGACGAGATAACAATCAGCAATGTGCGCTTCGAGCAAGTGCTTTTCAATCAAGCGACGAGCATAATAGAGATCACGCTCGTATTGGTCGAGGGATAAATGCGCGGGGCGAGTAATCAGAATTTGAGCAATCGTTGGCGCACTCTGTCTGGCACGAGAGCCAAGTACGGAGTAGTCAATTGGCGGATTGCGCCAGGAAAGAAAGGTAAGGCCAGCCGCCGCTACGCCTTGCTCAATGAGATGACGACACTCCCAATGGGCGACAGGAGCACGTTCCTGAGAAGGAAGAAAGACCATACCAACAGCGAGATCGGCAGGGTCATCAAGAATGATCTGCTTCTGACGCAACTCTTCGCTAAACAGCATGCGAGGAAGTTGTGTCAGGATACCAGCACCGTCGTTTGTCTCAGCCTCGGCATCTTGTGCGCCGCGATGGGTGAGACGCGCAAGAGCCTCGAGAGCAGTCTGAACGATAGAGTGGCTCGCCACACCAGAGACCTGGGCCAGGAAACCAGTACCACAGGCATCGTGTTCCCAACGATCATCGTACAGGGGGTATTCCTGGACATGAAGGGGGGCAGGGTCGGTGGAATCATGTTTGTGCATAGTATACATGTGTTGCTCTCCCGAAAAAACACAATCAGCTCAAAGCCAGTGGCTCCAACAATGGAGCCAGGGAGGGTTCCGACGATCAAACAACGGTCGGCGGATTCATCAAAACGTGTGGCATTCTGCGCGTGATACCGTTTTTACAGTCACACAGAGTGACCAAAACACGCAATGAGCGGGTCAGTGGGACGGCGTTGCACCTGAGAGAGCGGCATTGCTCGCGTTGGATTGAGAAGGGATATATTACCTGTGTGCAAAGTATACCATAGAGAGGTTGACATAAACAAGAGTAAAGTATGTGAAAAGTAGCCATATCTCAGTGGGAGAGATTGGGTGTTTTATGCAGAAACGTAGAAAACGCCCAGCGACTAATGTACAGCGTGATGCATGTATTGGGCAAAAAAGCCAAGCGCAACGACAAGGACAAAAATAATCAAGATGATAATGCCGGCGAGGCGAAATTCCTGCAATGTATTACTGGCTTGTGGCTTATCGGGTTGATAAGCCACGGGCTTGACATGCTCTAGATTCTTCAAATCATACAACATATCATTCATAGTCTTGTAGCGTTTCTGCGGATCGCGGCGAATGGCGCGCATAACGACGGTGGCGAGTTCCTGGGGGACATCAGGGTTGCAGGTCAGGATCGAGGGTGGGTCTTGTGAGACATGCTGGTTCATGACGGCAAAGACGTTTTCGCCATCGAAGGGTGTGCGCCCACACAGCATTTCGTAAAGAATAATGCCGACAGCATAGACATCGGCAGGAGCGGTTCCGCGCTCGCCCTTGAGTTGTTCGGGCGACATATAATCGGGCGTGCCAACAGTGCCCGTCAAGCC
>DAICZM010000330.1 GCA_027311145.1 Ktedonobacterales bacterium | reverse complement strand
GCATACCACCTATCCAGGCATGCGCACGCTGCATGTGATTCAACTGCTCTTGTAGCGTTGCCATACGTTGCTGCTGCTGTTGTTCTTGCCCAAAAGCTAGCAGGTCAGCGATCCCTTGTATGCTGTCGACCGCCAGTGTGCTGAGCATGGCCCGCAGTGTAATTACCTGTTGTGCGACCCGTTGTGCCAGCACATAGACGAATAACGGTACGAGTATGGCCGCGACCAGATAGAAGGAGAGCAAGACAAGGGCAAAACGCGGATCGAATGCACCCAGAAAGAACCAGAGCGCGAGCGCGCTACAAGCCGCAACCAGCGGTGGAGCAATGGCACGCACATAAAAATCCTGGAGTGTCTCGATATCTGCGATAATACTGCTCAGCAGATTCCCACTGCTCATTGTTGTGCCGTTACTACTATGGTAGTGTAGCAGGCGGGCGGGAGCGAGTGGCTCTAATGCGCTGTAGAACCAGACTCGGATGTTCGTGAGCAGACGAAACGTGACGTGATGCGAAACATAACGTTCCAGATAGCGAAAGACGGCCCGTGCAATGCCGAAAAAGCGCACGCCAACGATAGCCACGCTCAAGGCGGCAACTGAGGGATGCAGTGCCGCTTCCGAGATAAGGTAGGCGGAGGTTGCCATCAGCCCAATACCACTGCCAATTGTGGCAAAGCCAAGCAGAACGGCTAACGCAATCCACCCTTTAAGCGGAATCAGCCATCTGAGCAATCGCCAGAAACTGGCAAACTGTGCCCGCATTGCTGTCTTCATGCTGCTTGACCTTTCTGCTCATAGGCACTGAGGAGTTGGTAATAGAGGCCTTGTTGCTGAAGCAGTGTCTGGTGGGTCCCTGTCTCAACGATGCGCCCCTGTGCCATGACGATAATCTGATCGGCGTCAGCGATTGTCTCGAGTCGATGAGCGACAACGAGTGTGGTGCGTCCCTGCATAACGTGTGCAAGCGAGTGCAATACCTGTGCCTCAGTGGCACTATCCAGGTTCGCGGTTGCTTCGTCTAGAATGAGCAGTGGAGCGTTTTTGAGGAGTGCGCGGGCAAGGCTAATTCGCTGGGCTTGTCCGCCACTTAGGCGTGTGGCGCGTTCACCAATTATCGTGTCATAGCCATGCGGCAATGCCTGAATGAAATCGTGTGCGCACGCCTGTTGTGCTGCCTGTATCACCGCGGCCTGTGTTGCCTGCGGGTTTCCCATGCGAATATTCTCGGCAACTGTCAGGTTGAAAAGGTAAGGACGTTGTGAGACGAGCGCAATCTGAGTGCGCCACGTTTGTGCAGACATGGCGTGCGAAGCCTGCCCCTGTATGCTGATGTTGCCAGTGTTCGGTTCAATGAAGCGCATGAGCAGATGAACCAACGTGCTTTTACCCGCTCCGCTTGCTCCCACGAGTGCCACCTTTTGTCCAAGGGGGATGCTGAATGAGACATCCTGTAATGCAGTGCGCTGGTCGCTGTAGGTATAGAAGAGATGCTCAACGGCGAGAGCTGTAACCGGCTCTGGCTGCTGCTTGAAACTAGGTGTATTGTTACCAATTGGTACGGGTGTCGCGAGGATCGCGAAGAGGCGGTGCGAGACTGCCGAACTACTCATGGCGGCATGGTAGCGTGTGCCAAGTGTGCGCAATGGCAGATAAAACTCTGGCGCGAGCAGAAGAACGAAAAAGGCCTGTGAGAAATCCATCTGTGCATAGAGCAGGCGCAAGCCAATTTCAACAGCAATAATCGCGGTACTGATTGTTGCGCCCAATTCCAGTACGAGCGAGGAGAGGAACGCTACGCGCAGCACTTGCATCGTACTCGTGCGAAATTGTTCGCTCATGCGCCTGATGGTGTCTTGCTGCTTGCTGCTACGTCCAAAGAGTTTCAGCGTGGTCATGCCTTGTAAAACATCCAGAAAATGCGCGCTCATCAGACTCATCAGTTTCCACTGACGTTTCGTCAACGCATTGGCCATCATCCCAATTAAGGCCATGAAGAATGGTAGCAAGGGAGCGGTCATCAAGAGAATAAGGCCAGAGAGTGGATCAACAGAGAAAACCGCGATCACGATCACGAGTGGGATCAAGAGTGTAAAAAAGAGTTGTGGAAGATATTGACTAAAGTAGGCATCGAGTGACTCGATACCCTCAACGAGCGAATTGGCGAGTTCGCCACTGCGTTCACTCTGGGTATAGGATGGTCCTAAAGCCAGCAAATGTGCGAAAAGCTGTTGGCGTAACTTTGTTTTTACGGCGCGTGCGCTTTTGCCGGCAACCAACTCACTTAGCCAGGAGAGCATGCTACGGATCAGGATGACAATGGCGAGCGTGGCAAGTAGTGGAACAAGTTGGGAGAGCGTTTGACCAGCCAGAAACACATGATGAATGATACGACTGACATACAGTGCTTGTAAGAGCGTCACGCTGCCTGTGAGTAATCCCAGCAAGAGCATCATCAAGAGATATGCGCGGAGATGCGGGATGAGGCGCAGGAGTCGTTGATCAAATTTCATGGTGAGCTTCTTTCTGAGGATGCCGCGCAGTCGCATGTGGCGCATAAAGCACGGGCAAGGGATGCGACTGCGCATTACTCGTTACCTTATACCGCATGGGTTGCAGCATCGCTGCTAAGGCGATGGCGGAAAACCCAATAGTTCCAGATCTGATAGACGAGCATAATTGGCACAAAAGTCAAAGCGATCCATGACATGACAGTGAGTGTATAGGGACTGGACGAGGCGTTATAGATGGTCAGGTCCCAGGCTTGATTGAGACTGGAGATCATCACACGTGGGAAGAGTCCCATGAAAATCGTCAGTGTTGAGAAGACGATGGTGAGAGCTGTCATGATAAAAGCCCATCCGCTATGGCGGTTCTTGACGAACCACCCAGTGGCAAGTAGGGCCGCGCCTGCCCCAAGTGGGGCCACGCCGGGGTCTATACCCAGACGCACGAAGACATCGGTGATAAAGTAGCCGATGATGACGAAGAGGAAGACGGCAATGACCGCAGGGAGCCATGCACGATTTGCCGCCTTAAAGGCTTTTTCGAGCAAATCGTCTTTGGTACGCAGTGTCAGGAAGATGGCCCCATGCAGCAGAAAAACTGTTGTCAGAGCGGCTCCGCCCAGCAACGCATAGGGGTTGAGCAAATTCCAGAAACCGCCAGTATAGTTCATCTGAGCATCGATGGGCACGCCCTCGATGATATTGCCAATGGCCACTCCCCAAAGGAAACCAGGCAAGAAGCTGCCAATAAAGATCATCCAGTCCCAGAAATTGCGCCAGGCGGGTCGCTCGTCGCGATTGCGAAACTCAAAGGCAACACCGCGCAAGATCAGTGCGATTAGCATGAAGGCCAGCGCGAGATAAAAGCCGCTAAACAGGGTCGCGTACCAATTGGGGAAAGCGGCGAACATCGCACCGCCAGCTGTCAGCAGCCATACCTCGTTGCCATCCCAGAATGGTCCGATGGTGTTAATAATTGTGCGGCGTTCGTTGTCGCTCTTGCCCAGGAAGGGCAGGAGCATTCCCACGCCATAATCAAAACCTTCCAGGAAGAAGAAACCGGTAAACAGGATGACGATTAGGATAAACCAGAGAATATTGAGGTCCATGGTGTACTCCCTTCTAGTATGCGCCAACGAGTGATGTCGTATCTTCATCGCCGCTTTTTACATCCGGCGTGACGTCAATCCGCGCATATTTGGCCAGCAGGTAGACATCGGCAACGGCTAACGCTCCGTAGACCACTGCATACAAGATCAATGTGGTGAGTACAGAACCCGCGTTGACGGTGGGCGAGACTGCTTGGGCGGTTGTAAAGAGGCCAAAGACAATCCAGGGTTGGCGTCCGACCTCGGTCATAATCCAGCCGGTTGCGTTGGCAAGATATGGCAAGGCAATCGCAAAAGGCAAGAGCCAGAGGAACCATCCCATTGTTTCAAAGCGTTTGCGCATCATCAAGAAGATCGTGACCAGGGCCAGCAGGATCATCAGCACGCCTGCGCCAACCATCAGCCGGAAACTCCAGTAGGTGATGCCAACGGGGGGAATATAGTTGCCGGGGCCATACTCTTTGACATACTGTGCTTGCAGTTGGTTGATGCCCTGTACGTTGCCGGTCAGGCTATTATAGGAAAGAATAGTTAGGACATTGGGAATACGGATGGTAAAGACATCGCTCTTGTTCTGCTCGTTGCCAATGGTAAAGATCGAGAATGAAGCAGGGTTTTCACTATTCCAGAGTGCCTCGGCAGCGGCCATTTTCATTGGTTGTGTTTGGACCATGTGTTGTGCCTGCACGTGTCCAATAATGGCGACCAGGAAACTCGCAATGACAGCGATAACGGCTGCGATAACGGCGGAACGGCGGAAAATTTCATGATCGGCCTTTTTCTTCAGCAGATGATAGGCACTGATACCTAGCACAAAGAACGCGCCAGTTGCCAAACCGGCTGTTAGCACGTGTGGAAACTGTACCCACACGTTCGGATTGGTCAATAGGGCGAAGAAGTTGGTCATTTCGGCACGTCCATTGCGCAGCGTATAGCCAACTGGCTCCTGCATGAAGGAGTTCGCGATCAGAATCCAGAGCGCGGAAAGGTTTGAGCCGAGAACGACTAACCAGATAGCGGCCAGGTGAACGCGCTTCGAGAGGTGTTCCCAGCCGAAGACCCAGACCCCGAGGAAGGTTGATTCCATGAAGAATGCCAGCAATGCCTCAATAGCGAGTGGCGCACCAAAGATATCGCCGACGAACCGTGAATAACTGGACCAGTTCATCCCAAATTGGAATTCTTGTACGATGCCTGTGACCACGCCCATTGCGAAATTAATTAAGAAAAGACGACCCCAGAATTGTGCCATGCGTTTATAGGTTTCGTTGCCTGTGCGGACATAGGCAGTTTCCATGATGGCAACGATCCATGATAATCCAAGCGTTAATGGCACAAAGAAAAAGTGGTAGACCGTAGTAATCGCAAATTGCCATCGGGCAAGTGTTAATGCGTCCATAACTGCTCCTTAACTCAGCTAGCGGAGATATCTGCCTACAATGCACAAAAAATCACGCTCTTGTGTCGCCGCTCTGGCGGATTGGTTGCACGGGAGCGTGATCCATCATGCTGCTGATGATTTGTAAACTCCTCATGGGCTAATGCATGGTTGCCTTTGACGGCTCTTTGCCGTGATGATCGGGTGTGGTCATCTCCGGTGGGCGCACAATCAAAATCGGCAACTTTGTCGTATTGAGGACACGTTCCGTGATACTGCCCATCGCCCAGCGTTGCATCCCTCCCCGTCCGTGTGTCGCCATAACGATCACGTCGCTATGTCCTGCTATCCCGGTGCCCTGTGTGGTTTCGCTACCTTCCGCCGCATGCAGGATACCCTCCGCCACATCCGTATCTATCGTTACTGACCAGGTGATCGGTAATTTGAGATGAGCCACTGCCGTTGCTGTCAATCCCTCGCGCAAGTGTTCGGCAGTCGCTTCAAGGTAATGCATTGCTTTCTGCACGAGTGGTGCATGTTCTTCACGCACACCTTCAGTT
>DAICZM010000032.1 GCA_027311145.1 Ktedonobacterales bacterium | reverse complement strand
CATTGTCACTGCACGCAATAGGTAGTGGTTCGTCCGTGAAAAGCGAAAGTGGCTGTTCGGGCATAACTCCAGGTCTTTCTGCTACACTGCTGTCCTTATCGGTTTCTTACTATATCAAACCTTTGGTGAATGTGAAAGTTATTGACATATTTGCATTGAATAGTACTATCATAGAAGAGGTAGAGCAATAGTACGGACGTGAGAATTCTTATAGTCATGGGGGCTGAATGAGAACAGTGAACTTGCACCAACTGGCAACTTTTCAGATCGTAGCGAAACATTGTAGCTTCGTGCGTGCGGCTGAAGAGCTACATTTTAGTCAACCGGCTGTTTCGGCTCAAGTCCATCAATTAGAACAATCGCTAGGTGTCAAATTGTTTGATAAGATTGGACGGAAGACGCATTTGACGCAGGCGGGCGAAGAACTTTATCTTTATAGTCAGAAGATTTTCTCGCTGATTGAAGAGACCCTGGATACCATGAATGCGCTGGCAAGTCCTCATTCAGGGCGTTTAAGTGTAGGGGCGGATACGACAGTTGGGACGTATGTGATTCCGCGTTTGCTAGGGCTTTTTCGTCAATTGTATCCGAAAGTCGATATCACGTTAGAGGTTATCAACCCAACGCCACTAGTTGAGGAATTGATGGGCAATCGTATTGACATGGCCTTTATGAGCAAAATTCCTTCTGACATGCCTGTGTTTGCGGCCCCTTTTGCGCATAATGAATTGGTGCTTGTTGCGCCGCCGACGCATCGGCTGGCTGGTTGCCCTAATGTTCCTTTTTCTGAGCTGGCGCGCGAAAATTTTCTCTTGCGTGAGATGGGATCAGGTACACGTTCAGCCCTCGAAGGTGCGTTTCGTGATGCTGGTTTTCCCTTGCTCGTTAGTATGCAGGTGGGAAACAATAGTGCGATCAAGCAGGGCGTTGCTGCTGGTCTGGGCATTGCGCTGATTTCGCGTGTGGCCCTCGACATGGAGTTAGAAACGCATCGGCTGGTCATGCTTGATGTTGAAGGGTTTCCGCTGATGCGTCAGTGGCGACTGGTTCACCTGAAGGAGAAAACCCTTTCTGCTACAGCACGTGCCTTCAAAGCCTTTATTCTGCAACATTCGGAACTCGTGCCGCATAATGAACTGAATGCTCCCAGGTGGGAGGCTGCTAATCATAATTAGCCAAACATCTGCTAATGGTGATAGGTGCAAAGGAGTCGTTTTTGATGGATACAAGCCTCGATGTAGAGAAACAGTTGGTTATCGCAGAGGTGCGGCGTTTTGTTGAGCGTGAAGTTATGCCTGTTGTCCATGATTTAGAGGCGCACGATACTTATCCCCTTGAACTGATCGAAAAGCTCAAAAGGCTGGGTGTTTTTAGTGCGACCATTCCTGAAGCGTATGGGGGACTGGGCTTCGATTTTGTGACCTATGTGCAAATTGTGGAAGAGCTGGCACGTGGTTGGATGAGTTTGAGCGGGATTGTCAATACGCACGTCTTGGTTGCTCATATGATTGCAAGCTATGGGACAGAGGCGCAAAAGCAGTATTTCCTTCCATTGATGGCACAAGGTGAGAAGCGTGGCGGTCTCTGCCTTTCAGAGGCGAATGCGGGTAGCGATGTGCAGGCAATTACCATGACCGCTTCTCATGTAGGGGACGAGTATCAGCTCAATGGCGCAAAGCTTTGGGTGACGAATGGTGTCAATGCCAGCATCTTCGCTGTGCTGGCGCGCACTGATCCACATGCGCGTCCTCCTCACCGTGGCATGAGCATCTTTTTGGTTGAGAAGGGCACACCCGGCTTGAGTGTGGGGCGAACGTTTGAGAAACTTGGCTATAAAGGTGTTGATACCGCCGAATTACTTTTTGTCGATGTACGTGTGCCGGCAAGTCATATCCTGGGTGGCATAGCTGGTGAGGGCTTTAAACACGCTATGGGTGGTTTAGAGGTGGGGCGTATTAATGTAGCAGCACGTGCGCTTGGCCTTGCGCAGGCGGCATTCAACGATGCCATTACATATGCTCAGCAGCGTGAAACGTTTGGTAAGCCCATTGCGCAACATCAAGCGATTCAGTTGAAACTGGCCGATATGGCGACCAAGATCGAAGCTGCCCGTTTGCTCTTACAGAAGGCGGCGGCTAAAAAAGATCGTGGTGAACGCTGCGATCTCGAGGCCGGCATGGCCAAGCTTTTTGCCTCTGAGATGTGTCAAGAGGTGACACTGGAAGCTCTGCGTATTTTTGGCGGCTTTGGTTATACTAAAGAATTCAATGTTGAACGCTATTATCGCGATGCGCCCTTCATGCTGGTTGGCGAAGGAACGAGCGAGATTCAGCGTCTCATTATTGCGCGCCATCTCTTACACCAACACAAAATCTCGTAAAAATTGCTGTAAGGAGCTATTTCGTATGCAATTTGGCCGTACATTTGAAGAGTTTGAGCTTGGGGCAGTGTACAAACACTGGCCCGGGCGCACGATTACTGAATATGATGATACCCTCTTTTGCATGTTGACGATGAACCATCATCCGCTACATATTGATGCTAACTATGCAGCGGAGACGCAGTTCAAACAGCGCGTTGTTGTTGGATCGCTGGTATTTAGCATCGTACTGGGCATGACGGTCGAGGATGTGAGTGGTAAAGCAATTGCGAACCTGGAATTTGAGCAGGTCAAGCATCGCGCGCCTACGTTTCATGGTGATACCGTCTATGCCGAGACGAAAGTCTTGGCTAAAAAACTGTCGAGCAGCAAGCCGGATCGGGGCGTCGTCACGGTAGAAACGTTGGCCTATAACCAGCGTGGCGAGACCGTACTCTCGTTCAAGCGGCGTGTGATGGTTCCGACTGCTGCCTATGATACTGAGCAGCAGCATGCGTGGAACGAAAAAATGGCGCATTTGCGGCAACAAGAAAGCGAGTAAAAAGGTGAGTGGAAATATACAGCCGCCGAAAGCCCAAATGGTGATGGCGCGTGATTTTGTGGTGCGGCGTTCAGAACTGACTGTGCCGGGGCATAGCATGAAGATGATGGCCAAAGCGGCGACCTCTCATGCCGATCAGGTGATGTTTGATCTTGAAGATGCCTGTGCTGTTTCGCAGAAAGTGGCGGCCCGCCAGAGTGTGATTGAGGCGTTGAATACGCTGGATTTCCAGGGCAAGATACGCGCGTATCGCCCAAATAATATTCGTACACGTTTCTTCTATCGTGATCTGATCGAAGTTGTAGAGGCGGCGGGACGCAATATCGATGTGATTGTGCTTCCGAAATGCAATGACCCTGAAGATGTCCTGTTCGTAGATCGTCTATTGAGCGGCATTGAGGAAAATATGGGTTTTGAGGGTGGACGTATCAAACTCGAAATTCTGATCGAGTCGGCGGATGCCGTCCTCCATGCGGAACAGATTGCTAAGTGTACGTCACGTGTGAGTGGCTTAATTTTCGGGTTGGTGGACTTCGCCGGTGACATCGGGGCACAGGAATTAGGGGGAGAGCAGTTTTTTTATTATAACTATGCGAAAGCCAAGTGTATCACGGCGGCCCGTGCAGCGGGTGTGAGTGTTGTTGATGGTGTCACGCTGGCCATTCGCGATAATGAGGCTTGTCGTCGCGATGCACGCATGGGCGCACGCATGGGTTTTGATGGCAAATGGGCTATTCATCCGGCCCAAATTGAGATTATTCACGAGGTTTACACGCCCACCTCTGCCGAGATTGCGCACGCGAAATATATCATTGACGAATATGAAAAAGCCGATGTGCAGGGCGGCGTAGGAGCAATTGTGCTGAATGACCAGATGATTGATGCGGCTGTTTTGCGTGTTGAGTGGAAGAAATTGGCAATTGCGCGTCATGCTGGCTTGGTGTGAGCAGAGGTATGCATGAAACAAAAACGAGCTGATCGTGCTGGCTGGTGGCGTGTTCCTCAAAAACGGTTTGCGATGTCGCACTTGAAGACTAAAGCATTTACGGGCTATATTACGCTGGTACGTCTGGATGAGGTGCGGGAACCGTTAATTATCAGTAGGGCCGGACGCAAAACAGTCTGTCTGGTGGATACTGGCTATAGTTGGTTACAGCAATTCCCGTATGGAGCGCAATATGCTCTGACAACCATTTTTGATGCGCATAATGAAATTGCTAGTTGGTATCTGGATATCTGCAAACGCCATTGGCTAGATGCGCAAGGTATTCTCTGGTACGAAGACCTGTATCTTGATCTGGATATCACCCCTGACGGAGATGTCTATGTGTTGGATGCTGATGAACTAGACGAAGCATTGCAACAAGGAGAGGTTTCAACGCTAGAGTATGATCTGGCTTGGCGTGTACTCGATCAGGTCATGACAGCTATCGAAGAAGACCTGTTTCCTCTGCTCTGGATGGGCGAGGAGCATCGTGCCTTGCTGGCTTTTGAACTATCCTGAGATAGAACATGCGGTACTACCAATAGCCATCTGTCTGTTCCTCTGCTATAATCAATGCCGGACGGGATTATCGGCCCGTTGTGCGTAAATGCGATTTGCTAAAAACAGAGAGGGAGCAATGATGGCTCGTCAGTTTCGGCCTCGTAGTACGGCACGAGAGAACTTGCATGCTGTAATCGTCGCAATTCCCTGGAAGCTCTTGTTGTTGTTGCCCGTGCTGATCGCTTTTGCCATTCCCGCCTACTTGTTTGGTGCGCGTATAGGGCATAATGCTTTATCAGCACTTACTCAGCTTGTCTATACAGCATCTGGCCCTCCTGCGACTGCGACCGCGACACCGTTACCGTCTTTTGCTACGCAGTTGCCGCAGGTTGGTTCATTCCTCTATACAGTGAAAAGCGGTGACTCGTGTGATAGTATTCTGACAACGCAGATGCACTCGGCAGATGCGGGGACCATCTTTAGCGATGCACGCCCTGAGACGGTGCGCGCACTGGATGCCGCGCTCGGCCAGGATTGTCATGCCTTGCAACCGGGTATGGTGTTGGCTCTTTCACCGCAATATCCTCTGCTGGCCTTGGGGGGAGTGGTTCTCAAAATTGAAGCTGCAACGCCGCAGCAGGTGGTTCCTACGCCCTTGATTGCTGTGCCAACGCAAGAACTTGCCCCTGATTGCTCTGGGGGTTGTTCGTTGCTCGTGCGTATCGCGCCACAGGTGCAGGTGCATCTGCTTGTGCAGACGACGCTGGCCATTCAGGTTGGCGCGTGGGTCTGGGCACAAGCGGCGATGGCACGCAAGCCTGTGGCCAATTTTAATACCTATCCCTATGCAGACCCAACTGCCGTGCTGAACGGAATGGCGTTGCGTGCTTGTGATTTTCAGGTCAATAATATCCATGATAGCAATGCGCTTTCATGCGATCAGCTTCTCCCTAATACTATTGATGATGATGGTGGCAGTTGGATGTTTGCTGTGACGGGTGCTAGCGCACTCGACCACTGGCACTATCCGCTTCATTTGCCGGCAGGCACACATATTCTCGTCTGGCTTTCAATGCAAAATGGCAATCTGACATTCAAGAATGGCAATCCACTCTATCGCTACGACGACGCATCCCATTTGTATGTCAAGATTTGATCTTGTGCGCTGCCGATTGGCTGAGAGACATTTGTGTTAGACCTTGTACAATGAATAACGTATTATAGAGAGAGAATGTTTTCTACGTGAAAAAGTTTCGTTCAGTGGAGAAAACGTATGGCTGGCTTGGAGGGCGTGACCCTCGACCGCTATCAACTGCGGCAACTGGTCGGTAAAGGCGGCATGGCAAATGTCTATCGTGGCTACGATACCAGGCTAGAGCGCGAGGTTGCTATCAAGGTTTTCAAACGTGATGACGAGGAATTGCTGCATCGTTTTATCCGAGAAGCGCAATTAATGGAAAACATGCACCATCCCCATTTGATGACCATTTATGATACAGGCGAAAGTAAAGTCGACGGTGTCTTATTCTACTACATCGTTATGCCTTTTATGCCCGGCGGAACGTTGCGTATGCGCCTGCGGCGTAGTCCTTTATCCCTGGCTGAGGCATGCCGCTATTTGCGTGAAATTGCCGATGCTCTCGACTATATTCACAGACGTGGTATTATTCACCGCGATATCAAGGCATCTAATATTCTGCTCGATGCGAATGGCAATAGCTATCTGGCTGATTTTGGCATTGCACGCACAACGTCTGACGTCACACAGCTCACCACAACGGGCAATGTCTTGGGAACGGTCGATTATGTTGCCCCAGAACTCTTTGAACCCCATCAACGTGCTGACGCGCTCAGCGATTTGTATTCGTTAGGCGTGTTGCTCTTTGAAATGGTTACCGGGCGTTTGCCCTTCGCCGCTGAAAATCAGATTGCGTTGGTGGCCATGCACATCAATAAATTGCCTCCTCTTCCCAGTAGTTTTATGGCGACGCTTCCGCCATCGGTAGACCAAGTTGTTCTCAAAGCCTTAGAGAAACAGCCAAGTATACGCTATGCCAGTGGCAAAGCCTTAGCGGAAGCGTTTTGTCGTGCTACGACTGCTCGTGCAGGCGATTCCACTAATGGAGGATTGCTTGTGCAGGGCGTGCCCTCTCCGCTCCAGGCATCGCCCGATACGCCGACAATTGCTGCGCTTCCGCCTGCTGTTTTGTCCTCACCGCGTGCTATGGTGACGCCGCGTGGTCCGACTCGCGTGGCTTCGGAGCATGCGGCATCGATGTCATTGGCGCGCTCGCCCCGACGAGGACGACAGCCATCATCCGAGCAGGCCCGCTTTCGTGTCGTAACCGTTATTGCGCTTTTCGTGCTACTGGCCGTCGTTGTGCCAATTACCTATGTCTTGCTGACTCATAACCATAGTTATGCTGGTGGAACACAGGGAGGCCAGAGCAATAGCACATCATCGGTGTCATCGTCCTTCACGGCAACTGCTACTCCCAACTTGACGGCAACCGCAGAAGCCGCTGCTGCAACTGCTACACAACAGGCCAAAAACGCGACGGCGACTGCTATTGCGGGCATGACAGCAACCGCACAGGCACAAGCGCAGGCAACTGCTGGTGTGCTACAAACGGCAATCGCAGGTCCTCCCAGCTATAGTGATCCGTTGAATAACGCTAATAGCTCCGCGACACAAGCGGCAAACTGGGACCAGGATAGCCACTGTGCATTCCAGTCAGACGGTTATCATGTCACTGAGGGTGTCAATCTGGTCAATTTTCACGGCTGTCTGGAGTCAGGTCATAGCTATCAGGATGCTACGATTACGGTAGATGTCGCGATTAGTAGCGGACATTCGGGTGGCGTGTTTTTCCGCGTCAACAGGAGTAGTATTCTCGGTGTGTTTGCAGGCTATCTATTCGAGGTAGACAATCAGGGCAATTATAAGATAACAGTCTCGAAGGATTTTAGCAACCCTCTCGATACGATTGTACTGCAGGATTGGACTGCCTCTTCAGCTCTTAAAACAGGCAGTGCGAAAAATCTGCTGCAAGTAATTGTAAAGGGCACCACCTTCCTGTTTTCTGTTAACGGCACGTTTTTGGCCAAAATCCAAGATAGTACTTACACGAGTGGTGGTGTTGCCCTGCTTGCAACCACGAGTGGTACTAACGCCGATGTGATCTACAGTAATCTGAATGTTTACCCGTCTACGCCTTAAATAAGCGTATCTCATCTGGCACGTTCAAGGCAAAGCAGGGCTTATTGGTGTGGTTCCAGCACCCCACCCGTTGTGCTGGAGCGAATAGCCCCTTGTTCCGCAAGCTTGCACTCGATCAGGGCACGTAGCCTTTGCTGTTGTTCATCACTCAGGATAGCTTTTACAACGCCTGAGTTGATATAGGCGATCAAAGGCTCCACTCTAAGATACTACTAAGATACTAAAAATAGGGCCTTATTATTTATCAGGCCATGCGCGGGGAGGCACAATTTTATGTTCGACGGCAAAAGCGGCAGCCTCGCTCCTGCGTGCCAGCCCCAGTTTTTCCAGGATATGGCTAACGTGGTTGCGCGCTGTTTTCTCGCTCACAAACAGCTTTTCCGCGATCTGTTTATTCGTATAGCCGCGTGCTATCAGGGCAATGACTTCGCGTTCACGTTCTGTCAGGTCATCGCCACCTATTGATGTGAGGTTTTTATCCTGTGCAGTTAGGCGAGCAATCGTGCGTTTCAGTTCTGTAGGGTCCAGTAGCGATTGACCGGAAGCGACAGCGCGAATGGCCTTGAGTAGCTCGGCCCGACTGACATTTTTGAGCAGGTAACCGCTTGCACCCGCCAGGATGGAAGCCGTTATGGCCTCCTCATCAGTGAAGGAAGTAATCATGAGAATGGCGATCTGGGAGGCGTTGTTTTTAATCTCGCGACAGGCCTCGATGCCGTTTATCTTCTCCATACGCACATCCATCAGAATGACTTGTGGGTCTAGTATGCCAACTTTTGCTATGGCCTCCGCTCCATTACTGGCTTCGCCAACAATTGTGATATCGGGTTCTAGCTCAAAGGCGGCACGCATACCCAGGCGTACTACTTCATGGTCGTCGACGAGCATCAAACGTATTTTTGTCATTAGATCTCCTCTATTCTATAAGTTAACGACGAAATGTGTGCTTAGATAGGAATGCAGACGTAGACCCGGATGCCGCTATCGGGTATTTGGGATATTTCAAAAATTCCACCCAGTTCCTCGACACGCTCACGGATGCCACGCAATCCGTAGCCTGAATACAGGTGTGTTTGCTCCGTCCCGTTCGTCTCTTGCATAGGGATAAGGCCGTGCCCGTTATCGCGAACCTCGATCTCAATTTGAGTCGGTTGTTGTGAGAGATAAACGAGGATGCGCGTTGCTTCTGCATGTTTGTAGGCATTGGTTAAGGCCTCTTGTACAATGCGAAAAATGGCAGTTCCCACCTGAGCGTAGTGATGTGAATGGAGCAGTTCTTCACTCAGCTCTGTCTCTGACGTGACGTCAAGTTGTGCGGTAAGTCCGCTGATCGCCTCGAATTCACGTAGTTGGTTTTTCAACATTTGCGTGAGTGTGGTTGAACCGCTCATCAGTGGTTTGAGGTTAAACATGTAGTTGCGTGTCTCCCAGAGAGCTTGTTTTGAGATCGTGACAAGTTTCTCCAGACGTTGAGCGAGTGGGAGCAGCAGTTCGGCATCTTCTTCAGAGGCTTCCGCAATGCGATTGGCCTGTGCGGCGCAGGTCTCCGCGTTGAGGCTGAGCATATAGACGAGTTGTGCAATGCCATCATGGATTTCGCGTGCGATCCGTCCGCGCTCGGCAACTGCGGCGAGTTTGACAGTCTCTTCAGTCAGACGAATATTATCTAGTGTGACCAGGAGTTGCGTGCCAGAAATCGTCAGGAAGCGTTCCTGACGTTCACTAAAGTGTGTCTGACGAATACTTTCGGCTCCTAAGACCATTTGGACCCGTTTGCCTTTAAAGAAAGGAATGTAGAGGCGGGCCGTTCCATACGGTCCTGTTTTTTCAGAGAGGCGCTCGAAAGTGACGACATTTCTGCCGCTTTGCGCTACTTGCTGGAAAAGGGCCTCGGTGTGGGTGGGGGGAAAGTCACCTGGAATATAGTCTTCGATGTAGGTGTGAATGGTCCAATACTGCTGTGTGGGATGGCTAGCTTCATCGTCAGGAAGCTCAAAGAGGGCCAGCGCGAGCCGTTGGAAATGGCCGCCTTGGCGTATTTGGGCGATACTGCGCTGAAGTGTGGTCTGAATATCGGGTGCGCCACGTAATAGTGTTTCACTGACCCGGACAAGTGCCTGCTGACGACGTACATTGTCCTGTTCACGCCGCTTGCTCTGAGCATAATGGCTAAGCAACGTAGCGATATAAGCTGCGAGCAATGCGACGAGTGGGACATCGATCAATGAGCCAACGATATCAATCACATCAGCCACATGCTGTATGGCACCGGGTGGCGGAATGAGCATACCCAGGATGACGAAGAGATCATAACCCACTGCAACCGTCAGGCCACCTCGATAACGATAGGCAAATGCCGCTGCAAAGACAGTGGAGATGCCATAGCGATAGAAGATGGAGCCGGCCCCAAAGGGAGGGTTGCCCAGTGCGCCACCGTAGTACATCGCGAGTCCACAGATCAGCAGGTCAACACTGTAGAGCGTGATATCGCCGTAGATATTGCGCGTGCTTGCCAGCGGGGTAAGAATATCGGCTTCTTCGTCTTCCGCCAGCGGGCGGACACGTTTGGGGAGGCGTCGGGCCTTTCGTGCAAAGAGAGGAGTTAAGCGTGTGATATGTGGTAGAAGAAGATAGAGTAAAGGGGCATAAAATGTGACAAAGAGCGTCTGTGCCAGGGTGACCGCGAGCAGAATGACCCCGATACGGAAGCGTAAAGGGTCATAGCCATAGCCGAGTATGACGATCAAGGCATAAAGCCACATACTCCATCGCCAGATCAGGAAAAAATAGCTGGGCGTGTTGCGTAGACGCCGCAAGGTCGTACCCGAAAAGGCCTGTAGTCTGCTTCTCGACTGGCTCATCATGTTTCACCTCTGAATTGCAAGAGAGAGCATGTCGCAAGAATATCTCGTGAGCAGTATGCATGCTTTTTTGTGTGTTGTCAATAATGTATGCAGCGATGCAGCGATGTGAAAAAAAATTCACGAAATAGGGGCGATATGAAAGAAAATTTGCCTTGCACACTAGCAGTGCAATAGGAATCTGTGGTATGGTATATATACACGTTTGCAATACAGCTAACCTTGCTGGATGAGAGTGGACTAATGAAAAGTCTTTCAGAAACAGCTATGCAATGAGGTAGACGTGTACTGTACTGTAGTAAAAGAAGGGACGGTTCCTGCCGTGAAAAAAGCCGAAAAGAAGCGTACACCGCTACTGGCTAATCTGAGCGAACTTAACCGGCCTTTGCGTGTTCGACCTGTCCGCGTTTTGGGGCGTGAGTGGTGGGCTATTGATGCGGACGACACCTGGCCTGGGATGGTAATGGATTTGCGCCGTCTGGGCTTTGAGTCTATGGCATGGGGAGAGGAAGTGCTGGTACGTGAAGGCGGGCCGGCAACTGAAACGCAAATGGAGGGACCTGCTGCCTTAAGCGGGCTAAAACCATTTCCAACCATCCAGGCGACTATCAGAATTCGGCGTGAAGAGTACGCGCCTCCCACCTATTCCGATTTTACAGCGTTGGAATATTTGGATGAGGACGAAGACGACGAATTTGATGCCGATGAGCTTGAACCAGAAGACCTGGATAATGAGTAAACAGCTCAGGTCTTTTTTATAGACGACTTGTTGAGAAAACGCAACACGCATGCCAACAAGAAGGGTATGTGTGTTGCGTTTTTGTACGGTACGGTACAAAAACGCGCATCATGGTGTATGCTAAAATGGTCGTAGTATGTTGTCATTAGCAACGTGCTGATACCCACCGATAGAAGGAGTTGCTGTTTACAATGTCTATTGCACCTGTTGATACTTTCGTCATGGCACGTGGTTGGCGTTTCCATGTACGTCGCTGGTTTCCTACCACACCAGTTGTTACGCTTCCCCCTCTTCTCTTCATTCATGGCCTGGCTTCGGCTGCTCATATCTGGGACCTGGTTGCTCCATTGCTTGCCGCACATGGCTATACCGTGACCTCGCTCGATCAGCGTGGGCACGGAGAGAGTGACAAGCCCGAGAGCGGCTATGAATTCGCCTCGATCATTGCTGATGATGCTGCGATTGTAGAAACGCTTGCTCTGGCCCATCCTGTAGTTGTGGGCCATTCGTGGGGGGCGGCTGTGGCTTTGGAGTATGCCGCGACCTTTGCCAAAGAGGTCAGCGCATTGGTGCTTGTCGATGGGGCAACCAACCAAATGTCACTGCGCACAAACTGGTCACGCGCGCAGGCGATGATTGATCTGGCTCCGCCGCGTTTTGCTGGCACGCCACGCGAAACCTTTCTTTCCTTTTTTAAGCGAGGGCCGTTGGGCCAACAGTGGACGCCACAGTTGGAAGATATCGTACTGCATATTGTGCAACTACGCGAGGATGATACGGTTGCCCCACGTTTGATTTTTGAGAATCATTTGCAGATTATTGGCGCGATGTGGGATCAACCAACCTTCGCGTTGTATGAGCAGTTGCGTTGTCCCACGACGCTCATTGTTGCCGAGCAAGCGATTGATGATCCCGCACGCCAGGAGATGCTGCGTGCCCGCCAGGATGGTATTGCGCGTATCCAACATATAAACCCTGCCGTGCGTGTGGTGCGTATGCCCGATACGATTCACGATATCCCGCTCCAACGACCAGAACGTCTGGCTGAAGAAATTATGCGTGCTGCACAAACTACGACCGAGCATACGTAATACCTGTGCATTTAGGCGAATGCTTTCCTACGTTTGCTCAAGATGGTCAGAAGCCACCAGATTGCTCCTGCTGCCAGAATGAGTAACATGGGTTCTATAGGGGCACGGAAGCGCGAGATGCCGTAGAGGGCTACACTTTGTGCGAGGGTGATGAGGATCATAAAGTAAATAAACAGCAGATCGCGCCAGCGTTTCCAAGTTGTAAAAAGGCCCAGCGCGGCTAGGGCAAAGACAAGTGGTGTGAGAATGACCATCGTCGCGACTACGAATTGTGATGAGGGGCGATCAGGGAAACGGTTGATCGGCAAATCGGCCTCTTCTGAAGTGATGCGCCACATGTTGAGGGCATGCAAGCCTAGCAAGGTTGGCATCTGCTGAAGGTGACTGCCTATCCATTGGAGTGCGGCTGTTTTGTATGCCCCGTCGCGTGTAACTTCGCAAGGTGCGGCACACTGTGTGGGAAATTGTTGCACCAGTGCGGGCACAGCCTCCTCTGGCCGAAACCAGGTCGCGAAATAAAGGCCGTTTTGGAAGTTCGGGTCTGCAATCTGGTTATTGTACGCACCAATTAGCACTTTGCCATCGCCGGTCGCGACACCAATAAGGCTGTGAGAGACGCGATAATTGCGTATAAGCCAGGGAGTGACCAACGCCAACGAGACCAGCGAGACAATCAGCGCACTTTTGAGCGCGACAGGCCATGAGAGAGCTTTTGTCAGGCCCATGATGCCAACCCATAGCACAAACAGGCCGAGAATAGCTGGTCCATTGGGGCGTGTGAGCGAGACGAGGCCGAGTAGCAGACCGCTGAGAACCATCAGATACCAGCGAGGTGTGCGCTGCAAGCGAAGAAGACTATAGCAGAGCGCGAAGAGCAGAAAGGTATAGAGCGATTCGGCATAGAGCCAGCCATCATAAATATACAAAAATGGATAGATTGCAGCCAATAGACCCGCTACTAGCCCGATGCGTGGGCCGAACAGGTCTCTGGCAAAATAGTAGACAAGCAAGCATGTGCCGGAGCCAATCACGCTGAGGAAGAGACGTACCATGTGGTCGTGAGGGCCGAGGATGCCGTAGATAATGGCAATGACCATTGGCCAAAGGGGCGCACGGTCCACCGTTGCCAGATGTGGCAGCAGGCAATAGCAATGTTCGTGGAGCAGGTTGAGTGCGATGGTCTGGTATGTCAAAGAGTCATGTAAGGGATAATAGCCAAGTGTCACGATCTCATTATAAAGAAAGCGAATCAGTAGTGCTAGCCCAAACACAATCAGGGCGGGTGGCGTAATAAAAGAACGTACAAATTTCATAGAGCCTCTCAAAAATATGTATGCTATCAAATAGTTCTGCCAGATATATGTTTCAGACGTTCAGTCTATGTGAATGTAACCTTTGCATGCTTTTCACGAACATATTTGCTACTGGCCGTTATTCTGCTATAATGAAAGAGCGTTTTAAAAAAGAACATACGTGCTATCGCGATTGTGTTGTATTGTTTTGGAAGGAATGGATGTATGTCTGGAGAGATACCACAGGAGCAGCCGCAGGAAGCGATTGTGGCAGAAGAGCAGGGCGGCTTCCTGGGTGCGCCAAGCGTGCTTGTGGAACCATCGGTTTCGTCAGAAGCAGAGCTGTCGCCCGCACTGATATACACAAACCCACTGACCGATCAATCGAGTCTAGCGGCATGTGTGTTACCCTATCAACAGGAATTGATGGTGCGTGGCAAATCAAACTATACGGTTGCCTGTTTTCTTTCCGACCTCAAGATGTTGAGTGCGCATTTAGGCCTTGAAACACCAGTGGGGCGCATTGGCAAAGAAGACCTCACGGATTGGCTGATGAAACTCAAATTTGGCACGAAGGGCACAACACCAGCTCCTAAAACGATGGCGCGCCGTGTAACTTTTTTGAGGAACTTTTTCTCTTGGCTGATACGCGAGCAGATTATTCGTGAGGACCCTTCTGCCAGTCTCGTCTTGGAACGTCCGTTGCCTCCATTGCCTGAACTGCTCTTGGCTAATGAGGTCGAGCTTTTATTAGAAGCGGCGGCACAGGATGCCCGTGCGCATTGTCTGGTCTACCTTGTCCTCTATGCGGGTTTGAAAAAAGAAGAGGTCATGGCCCTAAAAGTCTATCATGTTGATCTCTCTGATCCACATATGCCGATGGTCACCGTCCATTTTCCCGCCTCGACTGGCAAGCAGCATCGCGAACGCCGTTTGCTCCTACCGGGAGCCTTTACCGCCATTTATAGACGCTACCAGGAAGATTTTCGCCCGACTGATGAACTCTTCGCCTGTACTGACCGCAATTTAAATTACATTCTGGCGAAAGCGGTGAAAGTTGCCGATATTAAGAAGCGTGTCACGTTGCAATTGTTGCGCGATACCTTTGCTGTACAGCAACTGCGTGAAGGTGTGGCTCCTGATGCGTTGCGTGAAAAGCTAGGCTTGTCCGATGAAGCATGGCTAGAGTCACGTGAGAAATATCGCCGTCTGGCTTTTCCCAAATAGCCTCGCTACTGCTGCTGTGGACGTGGTGGCATGCTCTGTGGTGGTGTTGGCACGAAAATGACTTGTGCGGTCTTGCGTAAAAGTTTGCGTTGTAACAGTAGTACGTTAAGGATGATTGCACCGATAGCGAGCGGTCCCAGGCAGATCAGGCCTAGTCCAAAGGTGATGATCGTGCCGCCAATGATAAGGGGCCAGTAGAGCAAGATGCTGCAGAGCAATAGCACGACACCAATCGTTGTTTCACCGCCAATGAGCCAGCCAATGCCAAAGATGCCGAACAGCGATAAAATGACTTCGGCAATCAGCGCGCTGTTAACCTCCTGCGGTGGTCCATAGGGGGAGATGAAGGGGGGCTGGAATGTTCCTGCAAAATTCTCACGTGGATATTGTCCATAGTTGGTCATAGGCGGCGGTAATTTTGCTTTGGCGCGCGCTATCTCTCTATGCGTGCCGCAACGCGGACAAAACATTACCTCTTGCGGTATTTCATTCCCACAACGTTCACAGATTTCCATGGTTATTCCTTCTGTCGTGGTCAATAAGCTCTACATTGTAGACTTGCATGCTCATATATGGAATGGCGTGTGAGCTTATGAGATATTCTGGATACTCCATCCGCTGCTATTGCTGCTGATTTCAATCGTACCTACTTGTGCTGTTTGCATGATCTGCATCCTCGCATCGTTTGCAGTGAATGGCGCAAGCGTTGTTACTGGTAGAACAGTAGAGATGCCGGCTATTTTCCGCTCTTTGGTATTCAAGGCCGCTGGCGTGATAATGAGTAGTGATGGTTGTGCCCTCTGTATGGCCTGAATGGTCTGCGCGGAAAGTGGTTTCCCTATTTCCCCCACTATTTGTACGATTGTTGCCCTAAGATAGTTGGAAGCAATACTCGTGAGTAGCCCGTTGAGAGCGTGTGTGTTCTCTGTTGCGGCCCCTAACAAGAGTATGCTGAGACCGGGAGCGAGCAGACGCAGAATCAGCGTATTGGTGCGCACGTCACTACTAGTGTCCAGTTGATTGCTCGGCCAGAGGATTTGTAGGACGACAGTGTTGCCGAGGGCAATGGTTGTGCCTTGCATTACTTGGGTGTAGGGAATGGCTCGCTCTCGTAGAGTACGTCTCCAGAGTGCATAGCTTGTGTTAGGATGAGCCATGCCTGCATCAAGCACTTCACGGATATGATAGCGTGTGACAACATCTTGTAGCCCGGCGAGATGATCTGAGAGCGGAACGGTCAAGATCACGAGATCGAGTGTGCGTTGCCAGGTGGGTAACTGGCTATCGAGTAAACTGGAGAGTGCTGTGGCATCTAGGCCGCCGTCGATCAGAGCATTTTTGCCATCGGGTGTGCGAATCAGGATCGCCTCGCCTTGTGGAGGTTGAGCGGAGGGCGTGACCGAGAGAAAGGTAATCTGAACATGGCTGTCTGGCACTGTCGCATGAGCGACAACGCCCGTCGTGAGCAGAATGAGAGTGGCTGCGCTGACCTGGCTAATGAGCCAGAATGAGGGTGGTAGTGGCGATGCTGGCGCGGCAGCGAGCGATGAAGAGGTGAGCAAAGGTTGTTTGCGTGCCAGCAAGAGCAGGATGATGGCCAGCGCAATGTAGTAAGACCAGCCTACGATGCCATTGAAGCCTTGTACGGTGATATATGCTCCCGGTAATCTGGCGCACCAACTCACGATCTTGATAAGATACCAAAGTGGAGGCCAGGCAATCCAACCGACGAGCAGAGCTAGCGATGGGGAGAGCAGGCCTGCGCAACAGAGGAGTACACCAAGCAAAAGGAAGGTTCCCAGCAGTGGAACGCTCAAAATATTTGCCAGTGGGGCGATAAAGGAGATCTGGTTGAAGGCAATTGCGAAGATGGGCAGGGTAGCGACCTGAGCTGCCAGCGTGACTGCGATGATTTCTGCCCCCATGTGTCCAAAGGGTAGGTGTGCCAACGGCTGCAAGAGGCGTTGAAACGTAGGGGTGAGGAGTAGGATACCGAGTGTTCCCAGAAAAGAAAGCAGAAATCCAACATCCCATAAGATGAAAGGATCGAAACTGCTTAAGATGCCAGCGGCTAAAGCCATCGCGGTATAGACGTTGTAAGTACGCCCAATCTTCGGCGCGCTCACTAACAAAATGCCCATAATGCCTGCGCGCAGTGCGGCTGGTCCTGCCCCACTTAGCAAGGTATAGAGGGCGATACTGGTGATGGTGAGGAGGATGGTGAACCTGTATCGCCAATGGCGTTGGCTGCGTTGTGAAGCCCTTCTGTGGTAATCCGCAGTGGGTGCTTTGTAAAACCATCCGGTCATGGTCTGCATCATCCCGGCCAGAATAGTCACTTTGAAGCCAGATGGCGCAATCAGATGGGCTGTCCCTGTGACATTGAAGAGCGGGCGGAGTAGGCTGAGAGCAGGTGTCCGCAGGCTGAGGAAGAGAGCGATTAGTAAGGCGGCGGCTGGTTGTGGCAGAGCCTGCTGAATGATTGTTGCCAGTATGACGCGTCCATGATAAAGCTGTGCTATCACTATGCTGATGAGACTCCCTGCTGTTGTAACGACAGCAATACGTGGAAACGTCATGCTCGCAAAGATACCCGGGGCATCATAAGGCGTGGGCGGATGTAGCACGCCTTGCACGGTGACGGTATCGCCATAGTTGGTTCCATAAGGGTTTTCGATGCTGTTTCCACTCATACGTATGGCGACTGTGCCGGTGGCATTCTGCCAAGATGCAGCGGTGCTAAAACGCATGGATTGCACTGAGATAATGAGCAGGCGACTGCGCCCTTGTAGCATGGGTTCTTCAGAGACCGTGCCTTGCAACTGTACAGACCCTGCATTGATCAGTGTGCTAATACTATGCGGTGTATTGCTTGGTAAGGCCAGGAGATAGCGAAATGCACCAAACAGAAAAAAGGCGATAAGAAGAGCAAGCAGGCGTCCCTGTGGGTGGTGACGGAGCGGAAGCAGGCTGAGCAATGCCAGTACGGCTACCACTAACAAGGCCAATGGTGGCAAGGCGATGAGCGATGCACCTACCATGCCAGTGAGCCACGCACCGACGATGAACCCCAGCATGAGGCCATGAAGATCAAGACGAGTATGCACTCCTGTGTGATACTGCACTGCCACGTACCATCCTTTATTGTGGTAAGAATTTGCCGTTCTTGTCTGCCTGTAAGGTCGCTAGTGGAATGGCATGCGTGCTATTATAAAG
>DAICZM010000329.1 GCA_027311145.1 Ktedonobacterales bacterium | reverse complement strand
ATATTCACTGCTCTCTTCGATGACGACACTAATCAGCTGTGGGCGTAAATCCAGGCCAACGATGCCATGGGTATGAAATGCCAGGAGTCCCTGTGTGACTTGTGTAATCAAGGCGAGTGCGCGGGGGAGCGTGATATTTTCATTATCGAGGATGTGGCGTAATGTCACGCCGCGTGGTGGATCGGTTGCAATGTAGGCACGCATCCCGTCAATGCCCCAGTTATGAACACAAATCACGTGCGCAGCTTGTAGTGAACGTAGCTGCTCCAGTGGCTGTAGTATCTGGAGTGCTTCGTGATATGGGAAAGATGGTGGGAAGTCTAACACGTAGAGTCCCACCATATTATTTTTGTTGCGGTCATTAGCGGTACAGATGGTGAGCATCCCACGACTCTGTATGATTGGGCCGAGGCGATAAATGCCGCCAATGACGCGAGTGTTCCATTGAGCCATGCATCCTCCCTAACATAGGAGAACAGCACTCAGTTATACAAATGCTGCTTTACGTAGTCAGTAATCAGTTGCCAGTTGTTGTTTTGTGGGAGCAGAATGTACTGCCCATCACTGGACTGTGAGTCCACGAGAACGTTCTGGTTGCTTAAGCCAACATGGGCGGTATGGGGGTCACTCAGGTTCATTTTGAGCGCGAAGGCAGAGAGGTCTGCTAGTGACATGTTGGTGTAGATGGTATGTTGCAGGGCCGTCATCGCATCAAAGAGTTTGGGCCATGTGCTGATCTGCTTAATTTTTGTCAAGACCGCTTTAATGATAATCTGTTGACGTGCCGAGCGTGCGAAATCGGTCAACTCTGCCAGGTTCATAGATGTGCCTTTGCCGCACACTTCCAGCGGTTCACGGGCGCGAGCGTAGCGGATAGCGGTCTCGCCATCCATATGCTGTGTGCCTTTGTTGAACTGAATTTTAATCCAGGAAGCGTTGATATTGGGGTCGTCATTAGCGGGATAGCAGGCGTTGAAGGCATTAGGCACATAGACATCAATGCCGCCAATGGAGTTGATGAGATCGCGAAAGCCGGCGAAGTTGATCGTGATCCAATATTTGACATTGAGTCCCGTGACGAGTGAGATTTTCTGTGCGGCAGCATCGCCTCCGGCGACCGGATTTTTGTTAAAGTTGGAGCCGAACTCATAGATGGAATTGATTTTGGTGTATTGACCGGAGCTGGGTGGATATTGTATCCAGAGGTCGCGTGGGACGGAAACGAGCGTTGTGTGTTTGTTCAGAGGGTTGACGCTGACGACGACCATTGAGTCGGTCAGATAGGCTCCATCGTGTCCGAGGCCACCATAGCCCATTACGAGCAGGTTTGTGCGCGTGCTGATGTTCATATAGCCAGTTTGTGTGCTAAGTGGAGTTTGTGGTGAGATGGCAGCCCCAAAGGCGAGAACGCGCTGCGCGGTGCTAAAGATGAAACTCACCAGCACAAAGAAAAGGATGACAGCGGCGAGACAGCCAATCAGCAAGCGAGGACGGCGACGGGCACGTTTTGGCGGTTGCTTTGGTGGCAATGGACTCGCTTTTCCTGTTTCTGCAATCCGCCCAGGTTGTTGATAGGGCGGATACGCAGGATAGGGTTGAGCGGGTGGCATATTCATTTTAGGCGCAGTGCGTGCCGCTGGGCTAACTGGCATCGAAGTTGGTGGTTGACCCTGTATGGGCGGTTGTTGCTGCTGTGACGGTGGATATTGATAGGGACGACGTGCTGGGGGTGGTGGCTCATAGAAATTGCCTTGCCCTTGTTGCCCTTGTTGCCCTTGTTGCTCTGCATGCCGTTGCTTGGGGGGTTGTATTGGTATCGTAGCATCATCGGGATCAAAAAAGTTATTTGCCATAGCATATCCTTTGTTTTATACAGATGTACAATGAGAGCAGACCATCGAGCCGATACATGCCCTCCCACCGCTCTGTTCTCTAACGTGTAGAGTAGGACAGATCAGATAATTCCTTTTATATAAACGAACGAAGAGGTGTGAAGTGACAAGATGAACATGAAGACGATGCTCTACTTCTTTGCCCAGTCAAGGATAGCTGCGCGGTCCTTGCCATGCCGTGTCGCAACAATTTCAGCCATAATGGCGAGTGCCATCTCTTCAGGTGAAGCTGCACCGATATTCAGACCAATCGGGCCGTGAATGCGCGCAAGCTGTTCATCCGTGAGGTTATGCTTTTTTAAGCGCTCGGCACGCTCGGCACTTGTTTTGCGGCTGCCAATAGCCCCGATGTAGCCAACGCGTCGGGTTAGGATGACTCTCAGTGTTGGTTCATCAAACTTTGGGTCATGTGTGAGAACTGCTACTGATGTAGACGGGTTGAGGTCCATCTTTGCTAACACTTCGTCAGGCCATTCGACAATCAATTCGTCGGCATGCGGAAAGCGTTCGCGCGTAGCGAAGGCGGCACGTGCATCAACGACGACGACGCGATAATTGAGTGTTTTGGCAAATGACGTCAGGGGAATAGCGATATGGCCTGCGCCAACAATCACCAGTGTGGGCGGGGGCGGAAACCCTTCAATAAAGACATCAAATGCTTGCGCGATGCTTGTTCCTTCAAATGTGATGTTATACGTGTGAGTTTGCGCATCACCTGTCCAGATAGCGTGTTCCGCATCTTCCGCGATATGCGTATCGAGAGCTGCAATACCGGATGAACCGTGATAGCTGTTGTCAGGGAACACCAGGAGTTTTGCGCCAACGGCGGTGGGTCCACGTACAACCGTTGCCTGGGCCACACCTTTCTCTTTGCCAAGCAGGTTTTTTAGTTCTTCGTACAGGTGACTCATAGCTGCGCTCCTTGCTTTCTGCTTTCCAGAAGCTACTTACCAGTCCAAGCGTTCGACAAAGACGTGAATCGTGCCGCCGCAAGCCAGCCCAATCTGCTCGATGTTTTCTTCTTCGGTGATACCAAATTCAAGCATTTGCGGCTTGCCATTTTCGATCACTTCCATTGCGGCATGGACGACTGCTGGCTCGACGCACCCACCGCTGACGGAGCCGGCGAGTTCGCCACTTTCGCTCACCGCGAGCTTTGCGCCAGGGCGGCGTGGGGCAGAGCCATACATTGTCACAACTGTTGCGACGGCAACGCGCTCACCGCGTGCGCGCCATTTTTCAATATCCGGTAAAACATCACGCATTGCTGTATCTCCTGTCATTTTGTTCTTTTCGCGATGAATGGTTGCTAACGTTGTGGCTTGCTCCACTCTTCGACTGCTTTACGGCGCGCCGCGGCGGTGCGTATGGGCCTGCTATCGTCGATGGTGCTGAGCAGATTACCAAGATTAATCAGGCTATCAAGATTATGGGCTGGTAAGAAATTGTCAATGAAGGGCAGTGCTGTCTTCATGCCAATGGTCAATGGACGATAATCGGGCGATCCTAGTAGTGGGTTCAGCCAGATCATGCGGTGACAGCTGTGTTGCAGGCGGTCCATCTCGATCTGTAAAACGCCAGCATCGCCGCGATCCCAACCATCGCTAATGATTAACACGACGGCTCCGCGCCCTAACACGCGCTTGGCCCAGTGATGGTTGAAAAAGTGTAGGGCATCGCCAATGCGTGTTCCGCCGGACCAGTCTTGCACGTTTTTCGAGACATCGCGTACTGCGTCATCGACATCGCGCCGTTTGAGTTGGCGTGTGATACGGGTCAGACGTGTGCCGAACACGAAGGCCTCGACATTCATCAGGCCGTTTGAAACCGTATGGATAAAATGCAATAGCAGGCGCGAATAGAGACTCATGGAGCCGCTGATGTCACAGATAATAACCAGCGGGCGTGGTTTGCGCTTAATTTCGCGCCGAGTCAGCTCGATCATCTCGGCCCCATAGCGCAGATTGCGGCGTACCATGCGACGCATATCGAGCCGTGAGCCATTATGAGCGGGTTTCATGCGGCGCGTTGGGCGCAAGCCAAGATGCCAGCGCATTTCTGCCATCAGGCGTTTGGCCTCCTGTACTTCATCCCAGGTGAAATTCTCGAAATCCTTCTTGCGCAACTGCTCGATAGCACTGTATGCCGTTCCCTGTGGATCGCCAGAGTCCTCCTCATCATCTTGGGCCTTGCTATCACTCAGTTTGCGCTTGCGTTCCGTCGGGCGCATCTCCTGCCGTAATTCTTTACGTATTTCGTTGGCGTTCATGTGTTCAGCCAGGCGTTTGCGCTCAGAGGGTGGCAGACGCATCTGCCTCTCATCGCGTTTCACTGCGCCGCTTGTATTCTCGCCCTTTTTATCTTGTTGATGGCGCATATACCAGAAATAGCCGAACATCTGGTCAAAAATTGCCTCTTGCTCGTGTTTGCTTAACAGGCAGCATTTGAGCGTATAGTAAAAATCCTCTTTATTTTTAATGTCAATGTAATTGAGCGTTTCTGTGAGTTCGAGCATCTGGCGTGGTCCCACGCTGATGCCCGACTCCCAGAGTAGCCGTCCAAATTCGGTGAGACGGTAGAGCAATAGTTCTCCTTGCTCGATATCGTCTTGGGGTAACCCTGGGGCGTGGTTATGCCCGCTTGTCGATAGTTCCGGTCTGAGGTTCATCTTAGGATGCTCCCCGCGCTTTTTGTAGCATTTTGCCGAGATCGTCGCCCCCAGCTTTCAAGACATCGTCTTGATATTTGAGTAGCGCGCCGAGCGTGTCGCGCACCGGTCCATCGATGAGTTCTTTCTGGTCGAGGGCAAGCAGTGAGCTAATCCAATCAAGTGTTTCGGCAACCCCGGGAGATTTGAAGAGGTCGAGGGCACGCAACTCGCGCACAAAGGTGCAGACCTGTTTGGCGAGCCGTTCGGGAGCTTCGGGCATACGTGCCTGGATAATTGCGAACTCTTTCTCCATGGTGGGGTAGTCAATCCAGTAGTAGAGACAGCGGCGACGGAGCGCGTCATGAATCTCGCGCGTGCGGTTTGATGTGATGATAACGATGGGCGGCTCCTTTGCCTTGATGGTGCCGATCTCAGGAATAGTGATCTGGAAATCGGAGAGGAGTTCTAATAGATACGCCTCAAACTCTTCATCGCTGCGGTCCAGTTCATCAATCAGCAGAATGGGTGCTTTGCCGTTAGCAGGGTCAATTGCTTGTAACAAAGGTCTGCGCATGAGAAACTCAGGACCAAAAATCTCTTTGAGTTCCTGTTGGTGGTTCCCATGCTCTGCCTCTACGACGCGGATGTAGAGCATTTGGCGCGTATAATTCCATTCGTATACTGCCGTGCTGATGTCAATGCCTTCATAACACTGGAGGCGAATCAGATCGGTATTGAGGAGAGTTGCCAGTACTTTGGCAATCTCGGTCTTCCCGACTCCCGGCTCGCCTTCCAGCAGTAGCGGCTTTCGTCGTTTCAGTGCAAGGAACACGGCAGTTGCTAAACTGCGATCAGCGATGTAGCTTTGGGCATACATTGCCCGCTGGACTTCTTCAATACTGTTAAAGGTGGGGGATTGCTCCTGCTCCAACGAAAGCCTCCAACTAGAAAACTAGTGCTGTGTAGCACAGAAAATGATAGTTGTATTGTATGCCACTAATGGCAGTTGCTGCAAGGAAATACGTTTTTACGCGATAAGTAGATGTC
>DAICZM010000328.1 GCA_027311145.1 Ktedonobacterales bacterium | reverse complement strand
CATGTGATGTTCATTAGGGTAAAGTCCAGTAAACATTGACGCATGTGAGGGGATTGTCCATTGGGCTGTTGCGTATGCTTGACGAAAAAGAGTGGCATCGTGGGCAAATGCGTCAAGAAAAGGAGAGGTCTCTCGTCGAGAGCCATAACAAGAAAGACGGTCAAAACGCTGTGTATCAAGTACTAGCAGCAAGATATCTGGACGGGCGGCCACGGTGAGACTCCTTCTAAAAGAGAACAATGCTCTGCCATAACTATAGCATTGGGATGTTATGAGAAAGTTATGGGATGTTATGAGAAAGTTAAGCGAGGGCAAAAGGTTGCGTGATTGTGAGATATTTGTGATTGACAAATGTTTTGCTGAGAGGGTATTGTGAAGTACAGGGCCTATTGTATGCAGATGTGAGCAGAAAAACGCTCACAAAAAGGCATTTTACATTTCAATGGAAGGTGAATTGTATGGCATTGATCTCGGAAAAAGATCAGCAGACGCTAAGAGCTATCTTTGCGCAGGATCTTCAGAATGATGTGACCATCACCTACTTCACACAAGGTGCGTCCCCATTGGCTGTTCCGAGCCTGGAATGCGAATATTGTGTGGAGACGCGCCAATTGTTAGAAGAACTGACGGCTTGCTCGGACAAGCTCCATTTGACGATCAAGGATTTTGTCGGTGATGCGCAAGCGGCACAGGAGATGGGCATTGAGCGTATCCCGGCCTTTGTGCTGGAGGGGCAGGCGAAAGGGAAAGTGCGTTTCTTTGGCATCCCATCAGGATATGAATTCTCAACATTGATCGAGGACCTGCTTGATGTTGCGCGAGGTAGCACTGATCTCAACGAGAAGACACGTCTGGCGATCAAAGATGTCAAGCAGGATGTTCATATCCAGGTTTTTGTGACCCCTACTTGACCCTACTGCCCTTCAGCAGCCAGGTTGGCTCATAAATTGGCAATCGAAAATGAGTATATTACAGCTGATGTCGTTGAGGTGTCAGAGTTCATTGATCTTGCGCAACGTTATCTTGTTCGCGGTGTCCCTAAGACGGTCATCAATGAGCATATCGATGTGGTTGGGGCTGTGCCGGAGGCACGTTTTGTGCAGCAGCTTTTGCATGCAGTAGACAAAGAGTAGTTATAGCCTTTCTTGAAGAGAGCGGGCGATATCTTGCAATGTCAGGTATCGCCCGCTCTCTCGTTATGTATGCATTCTGTTGGCCTAATAACGGAAAATGGCAGCAAGAGCTTTCTCCCCGGGTATCTGTGTGTGATCTATTGCATAAACGTTCCCGCCATGCAGGAATGTTTGTGTTGCTGCGATATCGAGCAGGTCATCATCTTTAAACTTTGCTTCGCGATGCACATGGACTGTGCTGTTGGTTGGATCGAAGTGTCCATTGATCTCCTGCTCTAAGGCAACAAAGAGCGTCTCGATACGTCCATAGATGGCGGCAAGGACAACCGTTTTGATGTCATCGGAGGCAAGCCGCGTTGTGGCGTACTGCTGAAAGTTTCTTGCGGCACTTTTCTGCGCTTCGTGGAAATGAGGTTCAACAATAGTCCATGCCTGTGCATGCAAAGTTTCTATCGAGAGGCGATCAGGATTGCCGGTGATGCCTTTGCTCAGCAGATGTGGATAGGTATTGGCTTCATGGTAGATGGAGAACAGGTATTCCACGCCTGCTAGCACGAGCGGGGCCTTCTCGCTATGGAGTAGCTCGTGCAATCCGCGATCAATTTGCTGGAAGTAGCGTAATACCATGTCTTTCTCATTATCTACGCCAACACCTTGCCCATGAAAGATGGTTGCATGTCTGCCGCCTTTGCCGATTAAAGCACCTGATGCAGCACTATGAGATTGTGTCTCGTTTTCACGTTCTTCGTACTGCAAAAAATCTGCAAGACTTTGGGAGATAGTCGCTGGTAATGCAACTTGCTGAACGCTATAATGCGTAGCCTTAAGCAGACGAAGACTATTCTGGCTGAGAGCCAGCACGTAAAATTGTCCATCATTGGTGAACAACGGAAACAACGGCTTGAGGTAGAAGTGATCGGAAACTACCACGTTCTCTTGGAAGCCTAATGGCAAGAGGTAGCTTTGAAACATGTCCCGTGAGCGGAAAAGTGCCAGCCCTTCGCCCGGATGCTGCCAATAGGTGGCCCGTTCCTGAAAGCGTCCAATTGGCTTGAGTAATTCTTCAATAACATTCTGGCTGACGTTGCGGAGAAGCAAGAGGTTCTCGGCCTCTCGTATCAGGTTCCGCAGCCTCATGGTATCCTGTTGAGCGACGGTTCCTGCTGGATGCGTGGGAAGAAACATCGAGATGCAGGGAGCTTGCTGCTGTTCCATGAGGTGTTCAAGTTCACCTCTTGTAAGTGTATTGAGCATATTTCATCCCTCTTCTATGAATATCTGCCTCTAGTACACGGTCCTTACGGGTCGTGTACTAGAGCGGAACAGGAAGAGGCAGATGTTGAGTCGTATGCGGTAGTTCTATCTTGATGGGCAGCACCCCAAAAAATCTCTCCTCTGCTCTCCTGTCCTTAACCATCACGATAGTATATGTCCCTCTGTATCTCTCAGTATCGCTCTTAAAGGTTACATTTCTATCACAGAAACGGGTAGGTGTATCACGTGTTACTTACAAAGAGATGGAAGCCTGTGCTTTTATCATTTGCATGGCTCTGTGAGGAAGACAGTAGCGAGAGTTTTCCATCGGTGGTACAATAAAAGCGCAAGAGGGTGTATTTTTCTTTCTGCTCACAAAATAATTCGATGTGATGGTCGTGCAGGATTCTCTCTGGTCAGTCTACGTGCATCGCCGCAGCGTAAACAGTCCCACAACCATGCTAGCTGCAGGACGCTTCTTCTTGCTCATTTTTGAGATATGTACTTACGACTACCATGATGATAAGGAGCGGGACCGATGCCCCAACTGACACTTTCGGTTTTGCCACGCATGTACGCGGTGTGCCGACTTGAGCCGAACGGACATATTCCACATTGGGCTTTGATGGGTGACGATTTCATTTCACTGACCAGAACACGCACTGAGCTTTCAGTGATCTGCCTCGAAGAAAATGTGCCACTCGAAGACACACAAGCAGAGCGTGGCTGGCGTTGTGTAAAAGTAGATGGTGCGTTTGATTTTTCTCTGGCAGGTATTCATGCTTCACTGGCCATTCCGCTCGCGGAGGCCAATATCAGTATACTCGCGGTTGCCACGTATGAGACAGATCATCTGCTTGTCAAAGCAGGCTATCTGGAAGATATGTTACAGGTATTGCGGCAGGCCGGCCATCGCGTACACAGTTAGCTCATTAAGCAAGATATTTCGGTTGATACTGTGAACAAGGATGCGTTTTCCTGGCAAATTGGGTGAAACGCATCGCTGGTTCTTGTCAAGTAATCGGGCTGTTTGGCTGTTTGGCAGAAAGATATCATTTATGCCAAAACTACTTGGCAGTGCCTGTTTTTTCTGTTACAATAGCAATGTAGCTAAACATGCTCAAAAATTCGTCTGAAGGGTTACTCGACTGTGGTTAATCGCATCTTTTACTCATCCTATTCTATTTTGCCCCCGCCAGTGATCACCTTCCGCTAGGACAGGTTGCACGACGTATTCCTCTGTTACAACACAAGCGCATCTTGCTGGCTGTGTATTGTGTAGCGTCTGTTGCCCTGTCCTCACTGCATGGTTTGTTTGTTACCTTGCATTTTAGGGAAGGGGTCTTGTGATGCTTTCACGTAGTTCATCGCGCCGCGATTTCATGTTTATTATTGCTGCTTCGGTTTCATGGGGCACTGTTGGCGTTGCCAACCAGGCGATCTATGCACATAGCGCAACGAATGCACTTTCATTGGCTTTTTTCCGTCTGGCCATTGCTGCTCCGCTGTTCTTGCTTGTCAGTTGGCGATTGCCGGGCTTGCATGTTTTTCGCATCAAACCTCGTGATATGGGTATTATGCTGCTGATGGGTGGCATGCAGGCCCTCTATCAGGTATGCTATAGTGCGTCTATTCCGTATACGGGTGTGACTATTGCGACGTTGGTCGCTCTTTGTGCAGCTCCGGTGCTGGTTGTTCTCTTCTCGGCAGTGGTTGCACGTGAGTATCTCAGTCGTATGACATTTTTGGCACTGGTTTGCGCACTTTGCGGTACTATTCTGCTTGTAGTGGCACGTTCGCATGCGGGCGTCCCAAACATTTCGCTACTAGGTATCCTGCTCGCCTTTCTCTCAGCTTGTGGCTATGCTGGTTTTATTCTCTGTGGACGTTTATTAACAGGTAGTTATCACCCTTTGCAAGTCAACCTGGTTGCCTTTGCAAGCGGAGCTGTGTTGTTGCTCTTCTTTACCGTGTCGACGAAACTGGTATTGACGTATCCGCTTTGGGCTTGGCTGCTTTTGCTTTATCTGGGATGCATACCCACCGCTCTCGCCTATGGGCTATTTCAATCCGGTATGCGCTCACTCTCCGCCACGGTCGTTAGTATTGTCACGCTCTGTGAGCCACTGACGGCTGCTTTGTTGGCGTGGCTCTTTTTTCGTGAGCAACTTGGTGTGTTTGGCATCCTGGGGGCATTACTCCTGCTCGGTTCATTACTCCTGCTGGTGTACAAAAAATAGTGCAAAAAGAGAGAGAAGATGGCTTTGATCGGTCTTCTCTCTCAAACATGATATACTGGAAAAGCTTTTTACGCTGTCTCGCTATTGGTTTGCGGAATACCTGGACATTAACAATCTGGTTGATTCGGTATAAAGAGCTGCATAAGGATGCTATAGGCGAAAATCAACGTGATGATGCAGATATAATGCCGTCCATCATACAAAATAGCTGGCATAGTTTGAAAGAGAGGCGTCTATGCAGAAGGCGTTACCGCCTAGCGCGCAAAAAGTGCAACGAGCTTTAGAAGAGCGCGGTTTTGCACATTGTACTGTTGTTGAATTGCCATCGTCAACGCGCACTGCGCAAGAAGCCGCGCAGTCTATTGGTTGCGGCGTCGAGCAGATTGTGAAATCGCTTGTTTTTCGTACACAACAGAGTGATGTGCCAATTCTAGTCGTTGCCAGTGGCTCCAATCGCGTCAATGAGCAGCAGATCAGTGATCTGGTGGGTGAACCGATTGAAAAAGCGAAGGCATCCTTTGTACAGCGACGCACTGGCTTTGCCATTGGTGGTGTTGCACCTATTGGGCATGCGGAGCCATTGCGAACTTTCATTGATCGGGATTTGTTACGTTATGAAGAAATCTGGGCCGCTGCTGGCACCCCGTTTGCTGTTTTTCGCCTCACACCACAGGAGTTAGTCGCGATGACAGTGGGCGAACTGATCACCATTGAGTAGCAGTAGAAGGTATAGCCGTAGTTTATCGTCTCTGGATTAGTGGCCTTAAAATCGAGTTAGCTCTTGCTGAGAAGGCATTGGGATGTCCTCTAAAACGAAACTGATCGTCGTCTTTGTGAGTGTTATAGATAGATACTTGCACCCGTTGTGAAGGATGCAATGGTATCGATAGTAACACATATGAGAGACACATCTATGACGAACGTACTGAAAATGGAGGATAAAATATGCTTACAGCCATCCTATTCTTGATTATTG
>DAICZM010000327.1 GCA_027311145.1 Ktedonobacterales bacterium | reverse complement strand
ACACTATACGCATCTACTTATGCCCACTTGCACAATCACAGCAATGCAGGGCGGACAACCGCTATCTTCCACATCTGAGGCCGCGCACGTGCCAACACAGGCAGCAGCTATCGTAGATTTTCAACTTGTCCCTGAGCAGCAGCCGAAGAGCGTTTTTGCACTGTTGCAGGACCATCTGCAACACAATGGTTTTGAGGATATTACCATCCAATTGCTCCACGCTTCTGCCACTATGCATACACCACTTGAACACCCTTTCGCCCAAACTGTCTATCAAGCCTGTCTGCGCGTCTATGATGAGCGTCTTCAGGTATTGCCACTGACTGCGGGCCATCTACCACTGGCAACCCTGCATACGCAGTTGCTTCCGATAGTTATTCTCAGCCTGGGAAATGAAGCAATTTTTATTGAAAGCATCCAACAGCTCATCTCTATCCTGGGGGCATGGATGACCAAAGCTGATTAGCCAATTAGGCCATAGAGTATACGCCACACCGTTTGCAAGATATACTGGAAGAGAGATAGCCATGACACAGTAGGAAAAAAGGGCTATAGGGCCAGCGATAAAACTCAAGGATAGGAAGCAGGTCTCAAGCTGTTACCACGCGAAAATCAGAGTCGTTATATAGCCGTGAGGAGGTGACATTCGGTATGCACATAGGAATTAACGCTCAATTGCTCTCACTGGGGCAAAGTTATCGTAATAGCGGTGTGAGTCGCTATATCCGGTATCTGCTCATGGGTCTTGCACAAAACCCAGGAGAGCATTCATATACGATCTTCGTGAATGGGCAAGCGGTCATTGACCAACTCCAGGCGCACCATCCACAGATTACCTATGTTCCTGCGCCCTGGCCCGAAGAACACCCAGCAGCGCGTATTGCCTGGGAGCAGATGGTCTTACCATCGTTGCTCCGACAGCGGCAGGTCGATGTCTTCCATTCTCTTGTCAATGTGTTGCCAGAATGGTTGCCTACGCACTGCGCAACCATCCTCACGCTGCATGATCTGGCATTTTTGCGCTTCCCGCATGTCTTAACACGTTCTAAACGTCTATACCATCGTACCTTTACGATGCGCAGTTTACAGCGCGCAACAATGGTAGTGACGGTTTCAGATAGCACCCAACAAGACGCGCATGACTTGGTACATATTCCTTACGAGCGCATGCAAACTGTCTATCCTTGTATCGATACACGCTTCTCGCACGTAATCGTAAGGGAAGAGATAGAAAATTTCCGCACACAAAAAGGGCTAACTGACGGTTTTATCTTATATCTAGGCACGCTAGAACCACGTAAAAATCTTCCAACCCTGCTAGAGGCCTATGCACACTTACGCCAACAGCATAATCGCCGCGAAAAATTGGTCTTGGCGGGCAGCAAAGGTTGGCTTTATGACACTATTTTTGAGAAAGTACGTCAACTGGGTCTGGAAACAGAGGTCATTTTTCCCGGCTTTGTGCCGGACAGAGAACAGGCTCTCTGGTATCAGGCCGCGAAGGTTTTTGCGTATCCGTCACTCTATGAAGGCTTTGGCATGCCGGTCGCGGAGGCATTGGCATGTGGTATTCCTGTCGTCACATCGACTATTTCCAGTTTGCCCGAAGCCGGTGCAAACATTGCGCTTACCATCGACCCACATGATATTGCAGCGATGACACAAGCACTCTATCAGGCCATCACGGACGAGGCATATCGTACATTCTGCCAGAGGCAGGCGCAAACGGTCTTACAGAAATTTTCGACGCAGGAGATGGCACAGAAGATGTTAGCGGTTTATGCACAGGCAGCAGCAAGGCAGACCCAAGAGCAACACAAGCGAACAGCAAAAAATGCTCCTATGGCTTAAGCGGTTCGATAAATTTTTAGGAATAACATGAATAATTATAGAGTGTGGTAAAAATTGTGAATAGAAGTGAACTCTCACGTACCATAGTTGGTCCAGATACCGATAGAACTGGAGCCATTGAGATGTTAGGTGGAGCAACAGGCCCAATCACAAAAGCAATTTCGCGGCGGCGTTCACATCGCCGCCAATGGCGCATTTTTGAGAGTGCGGCTATGATTGTGTTGGATGTCTGGCTGATTACTATCTCGTTTCAACTGGCCTATTACTTTCGTCTCTATCTCTCGCAAAAGAGAGAACTTAACCACATTTTAACGGCACTACGGGCAAATTTGCTCGACAATGGAAGCGTGACCGGCAAGGGCTACGCACTGGCTCCCTTAAATAGTTTTTCGCTGTTAGAGACGAGCATTGTCATCGGTCTGCTTGTCATTTTTGCGCTACGTGGTCTGTATGGCATACGTCTGACAGGCACATGGTTTCGTCAAACATGGACGATTATTAGTTCAACTACGATTGGGACGGCATTTCTCATTACATATTACTTCATCTTCCAGCCACCTTCTAGCTCGCGCCTTCTCGTGCCATTCGTCTGGCTGACGACTATTCTTGTGCTTTGCCTCGGTCGCATGCTGACATCAGGAGTAATGGGGCTACTCTACCGCCTCGGTCTAGGTGAAACCCGCATCTTAGTCGTTGGTTCTGGGCGGCTGGGGAAGATGATTATGCAGCATCTTGCAGCCAACCCCACATTGGGCTATAGCATAGTCGGTTTTCTCCACGATATGAACAAAGAACCGGATGACATGAACAAAGAACCAGGTGACTTCGGACGTTTTAAAATGCTGGGAACCCTGGATGATCTAGACCTCGTCATTCGCTCTATGCAAGTTGATGAAGTTATTATTGCCTTACCATCTAATATGCACAAATACGCTATTCGCAGTGTGCGCATGTGTGAGCGACTAGGAGCATCTTTTAAATTAATCCCTGATCTCTATGAATTGAGCCTCTCGCGCATCGATATGGAAGCTGTCGAGGGTATTCCGCTGATTGGTATCAAACAGGTTTCACTCAACACGGTTCAGCGTCTCATCACACGCATCGTCGATATCAGCGTCTCAGCTTTAATTCTCTTGTTAGGCTCACCGCTCTGGTTGTGCATTGCCCTTATCATCAAAATGACCTCCGAAGGCTCTATTATCTATCAGCAAAGACGTGTTGGCATCAATGGTCAACTCTTCGCAATGTACAAGTTCCGTTCGATGTACAAGGATGCCGATAAAGTGCTGGCGGCCTTGATGGCGCAAAATGAAGCAAAGGGACCACTGTTCAAAATGAAAGATGACCCGCGCTGCACCCCGATTGGGCGTTTCTTGCGGCGCACCAGCCTTGATGAAATTCCACAGTTTCTTAATATTATCGCGGGAGATATGAGCCTGGTTGGGCCACGCCCACCGCTCCCACAAGAGGTTGCGCAATATGAAGAGTGGCAGAAGGGTCGCCTGGCAATCAAGCCAGGCTTGACGGGTCTCTGGCAGGTTCGTGGACGTAGCGATATCAGTTTCGATGAAGGGGTCTTGATGGACCTCTATTACATCGAAAATTGGTCCTTACGGCTCTACTTCCAGATTCTTCTCCGCACTATTCCAGCCGTGCTATTCAGCCGAGGAGCATACTAAATGAAAGTTGCGTTGGTGCATGATTATCTCAATCAGATGGGTGGCGCGGAACGAGTAGTGCTGGCATTTCACGAAATTTTTCCCGATGCCCCACTCTATACCTCTATTTATGATCCGGAGCGTGTCGATCCGACGTTTCGCAGCATGGATATTCGCACAACATTTATGCAGAAATTTCCGTTGGTGACAAAGCATCACCAACCCTATCTGCCTTTCTACCCATTCGCGATGGAAAGCCTCGACCTGCGCGGCTATGATCTCGTCCTGAGCAGTTCAAGCGCATTTGGCAAAGGGGTGATTACTAAAGCGGAGACCATGCATATCAGCTATTGCCATACACCAATGCGCTGGTGCTGGAATTATGACGAATATGTCGAGCGCGAACAGTTGGGCAGAGTAGCCCGCACAGTCTTGCCAACGCTCATCGCAGGCCTGCGTGTCTGGGACCAAACCAGCTCCATGCGTGTCGATCATTTTATCGCCAACTCGCCCGTTGTAGCAGAGCGTATCAAGAAATATTATAGGCGGGATGCAGTAGTCATCCCACCACCAGTGGATGCCAGCCGTTTTCCCTTTGACCCCACGACTCCGCTTGAGGACTATTTCCTCATCTTAAGCCGCTTAATCCCTTATAAGCGCATTGATTTGGCGATTGAGGCATGTAATCGGCTTCAGCTTCCTCTGGTCATCATTGGAAGTGGGCGTGACCTGGAACGTCTACGCAAGCTGGCCGGCCCCACAGTCCGCTTTCTAGGCCGCCTGCCCGATGAAGAGGTTCTTTACTACTATGCGCATTGTCGCGCTCTGCTATTTCCCGGTGAAGAGGATTTTGGCATCACGCCATTAGAAGCACAGGCATCAGGACGCCCCGTCATTGCTTATGGGGCGGGCGGCGCGCTGGCCTCTGTCATCGACGACATCACGGGCACATTTTTCCATGAGCAGACTGTCGAAAGTCTGGCAACGGTGCTGGCATCGTTCGATGAACGAAAGTATGATCCACAGGTTATTCGCAATCATGCACTCGAATTTGATATGCCACGTTTTCGGCGTCGTATTCTGCAATTTGTAGAAGCAAAAGTCAACGAAGGCAACAATACACAGTATCGTACACCCACTAACGATCTTGTACGATAAATACTTACCCACGAGAAAGGGTTTTAATACGTGGAACTACGGACTTACTGGTCAATTATTTGGAGGCGTATCTGGGTGATCGCGCTCGTTGTGGGCGTGGTCTCGCTCTATGCCGCTTATCAATATTACCATTTACGCAAAACACCCGGCGATTTGAAAGCCTATCAATCTTCTGCTGTCATTCAAGTGAGCTTGCAAGCCACCTCAAAGCTGTCAGACCCTAACTATGCCGACTATATCACGGCCACAGAAACACTTTCTGATGTGCTGACCACCAGTGGTATTTTTACTGCTCCTGCTTTTGATAATGCAGTGATACAGCAGATTCAGACAGACACGCATCTGATTGCACAACACTATGGAGCCAACCCAGACCTCGGCAATCTCTCAGCAGGAGCAATCGGCGGCGCAATCAGCGCGACCCGCGATCATAATCTGGTGACACTCAGCGTGACCTGGCCCACACAAGCAGGCGCATGGGCGATTACAAACGCGACCAGCGAGGTGCTGGCCGCCCATATCGATACCTACGTCAGCTATATCAATGGGCAAGCTGCCACAGGGTCTCTCGCCGCTACTGCTACTGCTACCGCAGTTGGGAATAGCAACGGAGCCACCAGCGCAAGCATCACCTTCCCTATCACAACCGCCAGCATTATCAGCCCCGCCACCGATAATGGTGTTATCCCAGGACCATCCGCGAGCAAACCCACACTTTTGCTCGTGCTAGTTTTGGTTGCATTGGTCATCGGGATCGCCCTGGCATTTCTGGTTGAGTACCTGGATGAACGTATTCGTAGTCAGGAAGAAGTCATACAGCTCTTACAACTACCGATCTATGGAGAAATTCCACGTGCGCCTCAGCCCGGACAGCGCGTAGCACGTCGCTAGCGATGCATATTTCATGCATTATGCGCCATTATGCCTTACATTGCGCACTATACATCAC
>DAICZM010000326.1 GCA_027311145.1 Ktedonobacterales bacterium | reverse complement strand
TCTCTAATGAGGTAATGTAGTTGCCAACCAGAGAGCGTGCAATCGTCACGTTCTTGCCATGCAGGATACGATTCAAGGCATCATAAATGACATACAATTCGAGTAACGGCGTGCCACCCATGCCGTTGACCAGAGCCAGAACTTGTTCGCCACTCTTGAGGCCGAGGTCTTCAACAATTGGCTCTGTGAGCATAGCAGTGATTTCGGCGGCAGAGGCCAGTTTGACGCGGCGACGGCCCGGCTCACCGTGAATGCCAATGCCAATCTCCATCTCATCTTCACCTAGATCAAAGGTCGGCTTGCCTGCTGCCGGCACGGTACAAGATGTCAGAGCCATACCCATACTGCGCCCCTGCTCATTGACCTTGCGCGCCAGTCCTGCAACCTGGGCCAGAGGTGCGCCCGTCTCGGCCAAAGCCCCAACAATCTTTTCAAGCAGAACAGTCACACCCACACCACGTCGTCCTGCGGTATAGAGGCTATCTTGCACAGCAACGTCGTCGTTCGTCACCACACTGGCAACCTCTATACCCTCTGCCGCTGCTAATTCTGCCGCCATCTCAAAGTTCAACACGTCGCCTGTGTAGTTCTTCACAATGTGCAATACGCCTGCACCACCACTGACGGCTTTCGTAGCAGCCAGCATCTGGTCAGGAACGGGGGACGTAAATACTGCACCTGGGCAGGCCGCATCGAGCATACCGAAGCCGACAAAGCCACCATGCATCGGTTCATGACCACTACCACCACCGGAAATAACACCAACTTTTCCTTTGACAGGTGCGTTTTTGCGCACAATGATCTGATTTTCCATATCCACGCTGATAAGATCGGCATGCGCCACCGCCATGCCTGCCATAGCTTCTTTTACCACATCTTCTGTCTTGTTGATGAGTTTTTTCATGGTCTGGTCACTCCTTCTTTCTCGACCTGACTGCGAAGCAGTAGACGCGACAGCGTCGTTGGTCGAGATTTCAACAGCTTCTTTCTCGACCTGACTGCGAAGCAGTAGACGCGACAGCGTCGTTGGTCGAGATTTCAACATTTTGTGCTGTGACATTACAACGATTGTCTCAAGTATACAATGCCTCTCATCAGGGCGCAATTGCGTCCGCTTGCAAGCGACAATGTACTTGCAAGCGGACGAAACTATTTCCAGAAAACGTTATTATACGCCAACTGCTTCTGCCGCCATTTGCTGCTCGATAACCATCCGATAGTTGGCGGTCAACTTCTGCTTGTGTTCATCAGACCAGCCTAACTCCTGAGCCATGAGAAGGGCAACGTCATCCACGATGCCTAAACCACGTTGACGGTCTTCAAGTGTAATCGAGGTGCGACGCCCCAGGATATCGTACGGAGTTAAAGCCATCTCATTACGACAGGCATAGATAACCTCAACGCGCAAGTAGGGCAGATCACTGATAAGACGCTGAGCAAGTGCAGAATCGGCTTCGATCATATCCAGCAAGGTTGAGGCCTCTCTGCCATAGCTCTTACCTAGATGTTCAACAGCTTCGCCACTGAGTCCGAGCTTGATGCCCCGTTTCGCCAACACCTTTTGCTGATTAGGCCAACCCGCACTGCCCTGTAAGGGAAGATTTTCGGTAGGATGAACGGGTTTGACGCCATCGCGTTTGCTCAACACATCTAGCGTATCCTGGGCCATACGGCGATACGTAGTGAGCTTACCACCGACAATAGTGACCAGGCCCGTTGGACTTTGCAAGACCGAATGTGAGCGCGAAAGGCGAGCAGTCGATTGGCCCGCGCTATTGGGTTTCACCAAAGGCCGATAGCCCGCATACGTACTAATAATATCCGCCTCGGTCACATTCACCGAGAGATAGCGATTGAGATGCTCTAGCAGGTAGGCAATATCATTATGACTGACGGTAGGATGGTCGAGATCGCCCGTGCCGGTATCAGTTGTGCCAAAGACAGCGCGTGATTCCCAGGGCACAATGAAGAGGATGCGCTTGTCGTCGGTTTCTGGCAACACGATGGCATGTTTGCCCAGTTTGAGCGTCTCGCGTGAGAAAACCAGATGTACGCCTTTGCTAGGTTCGATTTTTGCCTGTGGGGCAGCACCCGTCAGTGCTTCCACCATTTCAGAGAAGATACCGGTAGCATTGACGACATAGCGTGCATGAATGGTCAATTCCTGCTCACTGATATGATCACAGACTTTTGCTCCACACACTTTGCCATCCTCGCTGACAAAAGATGTCACTTCGGCATAGTTGGCAATTGCAGCACCATATGTCGCGGCTGTACGCAAGAGGGCCATAGTGAGACGGACATCATTGGTCTGCCCATCATAATACATAAAGCCTTCTTTGAGTCGATCTGTTACCAAAGCAGGAGCCAGTTCCAGAACGCGCTTGCGGCTCAAGCGACGATGGCGTTTGACATTCCGTCGTCCTGCCATGAGATCATACATCCAAAGGCCAACATCGAGCAGAAAGCCCAGACCGATACCCCCCGGTGTCGTAAACGGCATGCCAACAGGATGGCGATCTCCTTCATAAATCGGGAGAACAAAGCCTACTGGTTCGACGAGAAATGGTGCATTCTGTAGCAGAAGGCCACGCTCAACCAAAGCTTCATGCACGAGGCCAAAATCGAAATTGGGCAGGTAGCGAATGCCCCCGTGGACAAGTTTGGTAGACTTACTGCTCGTACCACTGGCAAAGTCTATTTTTTCTACAAGCGCAACCTTATATCCACGTGCGACCGCGTCCAGGGCAACGCCTGCACCGGTGACACCACCGCCGATGACCAGGACATCAAAGCGTTCGCTCTCCATGCGGGCTAAGTTGTGCATGCGTGATGTAACTGATAGTGGTTGCATATACCGTGCAGAGGCGAACATGTACCGATGGTGATGCCCGTCTCTCCTTCCTTTCTTGTGTCGGCGTGCGCACACAACACAGACACATGTGCGCACGCCAGGGGACGAAGAATACCGTAACGAGAGCTAGCCTACGGAAGGTTCACGTACCGATTCACCCTTGGTCTCAGCTGTGCCTGATTTCATCAAGCCACGCGCGATCAAGACTTTCGCGATAGTGAAATCGTAAATGAACGCTCCAACCACACCGCCAACAAGCGGGGCCACGATGGGTATCCAGAAGTAGTAGTTGTTCGCCGAGAAGCTTGCGCCACCCGTTACCAGAGCAACCCACAGGCGTGGACCGAAGTCACGAGCAGGATTGATCGCATATCCAGTATTGAGACCAAAGGACGCGCCAATGGCAACGATCAGAAGACCAATGATCAACGGGTTGAGGTTGGCCTGCACGGGCTGGTTGCGCGCATCAGTGATCGCCAGGATCAATCCGACCAGCAGGGCCGTGCCAATAAACTCATCACCAAAGGCTCCGAAGGTACCAACAAACGCTTTGGGCGAAGTATAGAAGACACCACCAACGTTGGCAGCAAAGTTACCAGCGGCATTGGCATTCAACGCGCCCTGGTAAACGAAGTACAGGATACCAGCGGCAACGAATGCACCAAGCACCTGTGCCAGGACGTATGGAGCAACTTTGCTCCAAGGGAAGCGTTTGGTTGCGGCCAGGGAAACGGTGACGGCGGGATTGAGATGCGCGCCACTGATTGCGCCAGAGACGTAGATACCCAGCATAACCGCGAAACCCCACCCAAAAATGATAACGGGCCAGGTATTGGCAAACGGTGTTGCAGCACCATTGGCTCCTAGTTTGGTAAAGAGCGCGAAGGTGGCTACGCAGCCATCACCAAAGAGGATCAGGACCATCGTGCCAAAAAATTCGGCTAAGGCCTCGCCAAATGTGCCCGCCATTGCGGAGGGTGCGCCAGCAGATTGTGCCATGATTGTTTACTCCGTTCCTATGAGTAAAAGATACATTACAACAACGAATAATGTCTGGGCCACAGCATTGCGGCATACGCTTCATATGAAGCGGTAGAAAAAATTATCAAGACGCATTACAAGAACAGCAGATACTGTATAGGCATAACGGACATGATGAACGCACAAAGATGGGCATCCGTGAGGGGCGCAATAAATCGCATCCCCACACACTACTCATGACACGTCAGTTCCTATTTAGGTTCTTCCCACTTGAGGGAACGAGTAACGGCCTTCTTCCAGTTCGCATAGAGGCTCTCGCGCTGGTCGGCACTCATCTGCGGTTCGAAGGTACGGTCGATAGCCCACTGGCTGGCGACTTCTTGCTGGCTGCTCCAGAAACCAACAGCAATACCGGCCAAATAGGCAGCACCGAGAGCGGTTGTCTCAGCAACTTTGGGCCGCTGCACAGCAACACCCAGGATATCAGCCTGGAATTGCATCAGCAGATTGTTCACGACCGCGCCACCGTCTACACGCAGTGTTTTGACATGCACATTACTGTCAGCACTCATGGCTTCTAGCACGTCGCGTGTCTGATAGCACATGGATTCCAACGTTGCACGCGCGATATGTCCGATGGTCGAGCCGCGTGTCAGGCCGATAATCGTACCACGTGCATAGGGGTCCCAATAGGGGGCGCCCAGACCAACGAAGGCAGGCACGAGGTAGACGCCACCATTATCGGGGACTGAATTTGCCAGAGCTTCGACATCAGCACTGCTGGTGATCGCTTTCAGACCATCGCGGAGCCACTGCACTGCCGCACCAGTGACGAAGATGCTCCCCTCTAAAGCATAGATCGTTTCATTATTTGCGCCCCAGCCAATCGTGGTAAGCAGACCATTCTGCGAAGGAACGCCCTTTGTACCAGTGTTCATCAGCATGAAACAGCCAGTGCCATAGGTATTCTTCGCCATGCCAACCTCGAAACAGGCCTGTCCGAAGGTTGCTGCCTGCTGGTCACCCGCGTCACCGGCCATCGCGATTGGGCCACCGAAGAACTCAGGGTCCGTCTCGCCAAAGACACCACTTGATGGCATGACGGTGGGCAGCATCGAAGCTGGGATACCGAGTTCTTTGAGGATAACATCATCCCATTTACCTTCGTAGATGTTATACAGTAGCGTGCGCGAGGCATTCGAGGGATCGGTCGCATGCACGCGGCCTTTGGAGAGGCGCCACATCAGGAAGGTGTCGACGTTGCCAAAGAGCAGTTCGCCCTGTTCAGCCTTCGCACGTGCGCCCGCCACGTTATCAAGAATCCACTTGACTTTCGTGCCAGAAAAATATGCGTCGGTGACAAGACCTGTACGAGCGCGAATTTCTTTGTCAAAGCCCTTCGCGGTTAACTCTTCACAGATTGGCACGGTCAGGCGGCTCTGCCAGACAATTGCATTGAAGACAGGCTTGCCCGTAGATTTCTCCCAGACAATCGCGGTTTCACGTTGGTTAGTGATGCCGATAGCAGCAATATCAGCTGCGGTCGCCCCAACTTTCTTGATGGCTTCCTGCGCAACAGCAATCTGGCTAGACCAAATGGCCTCTGGATCGTGTTCAACAAGGCCCGGGGAGGGATAAATCTGTGGGAACTCCTGCTGTGCCACACTGACAATGGCGCCATCATGATTGAAAAGAATTGCGCGTGAACTGGTTGTACCCTGGTCGAGGGCGAGGACATACTTAGCCATGTAAACCTCTCTTTTTCCTTTGGGGACACTACCCCAAC
>DAICZM010000325.1 GCA_027311145.1 Ktedonobacterales bacterium | reverse complement strand
CTATAGGAAGAATATATTAATGCTCACATACGGCACGAAGTCAGCAGAGAGGAAAAACATACAGAGAACGGTTGCTGCTCATCTCTTGAAAGGTGTTATACTTGTTGGCAAAAATGCAGTATACTGACACAAGATATTGAGCAATGTTCTTAATGAGGAGGGAAAATGGCCCAGCAACTTCGGCAGTGGTGGCAGAACGCCGTTATTTATCAGATCTATCCGCGCAGTTTCGCCGATGGGAACGGCGATGGCATTGGTGATCTGGCTGGCATCGCAGCACATCTAGATTATTTAGTGGAGTTGGGAGTGGATGTTATCTGGCTCTCGCCAATCTATCCTTCACCACAGGCCGACAACGGCTACGATATTAGTAACTATCAGGACATCGATCCGGTCTTCGGCTCACTTGCAGAGTTCGACGCGCTGCTCAGCGAGGTGCATAAACGCGGCATGAAGTTGATGATGGACCTCGTGGTGAACCACACCTCAGATGAGCATCCCTGGTTCATAGAGTCGCGTTCGAGTCGCTCCAACCCCAAACGCGATTGGTACTGGTGGCGTCCGGCCCGTGCTGGCATGCAGGCCGGGACCCCCGGCGCAGAGCCGACAAACTGGGTGAGCTTCTTTTCGGGGTCGGTGTGGCAATTCGATGAGGCATCAGGCGAGTACTACCTGCACCTGTTCGCCCGCAAGCAGCCCGACCTCAACTGGGAAAATCCCGCCGTTCGGCAGGCCGTCTACGCCATGATGCGCTGGTGGCTTGATCGCGGCATTGATGGCTTCCGCATGGATGTCATTAACATGATCTCGAAGGACCCGACCCTCCCCGATGGTCACGTGCTGGCTGGCGGCCTCTGGGGCAACGGTCAACCACATTTTATCTGCGGCCCACGCTGGCACGAGTTCCTCCAAGAGATGCACCATGAAGTTTTCGCAGATCGACCAGGCCAGTTCCTCACAGTCGGAGAGGCCCCTGGGATCACCGTCGAGGAGGCCCAAGTATGCACTGACCCGACGCGGGCTGAACTGGACATGGTCTTCCATTTCGAGCATGTCCAACTCGGCAATGGGACAGGCGGCAAGTGGGACATCGTCCCGTTCGGCCTGCAAGAGTTAAAAGCCGTCTTCGGTCGCTGGCAGGCGGGGCTTGCCCGTGTCGGCTGGAACAGCCTGTACTGGAATAACCACGACCAGCCACGCGCAGTCTCTCGCTTCGGCGACGACGGCGACGAGTTTCGCGTGCTGGCGGCGAAACTCCTGGGTACTGTCCTCCACCTGCATCGCGGCACACCCTACATCTACCAGGGCGAAGAGTTGGGTATGACGAACTTCCCGTTCTCCTCCATTCAAGATTTTCAGGATGTCGAGTCGCTCAACTACTACACCGAGGCCCTAGCTTCCGGTCAAGACCACACAGAGGTGCTGGCTGCTCTGCGCCAACGCAGTCGCGACAACGCACGCACACCCATGCAGTGGGATGACTCCCCCTATGCAGGTTTTACGGTTGGCAAAGCCTGGATGCCCGTGAACCCCAATTATCATGTTATCAACGCACACGCCGCACTTGCCGATCATGCTTCAATCTTGCATCATTACCGTAAACTGATCGCACTACGCCACGATTTACCAGTGGTGGCCCTCGGTGACTTCACGATGCTGCTGCCGCAGGACCCCCAGGTCTATGCATTCACCCGTCGCCTGGACGAAGTTGAACTCCTGCTAATAGCAAACTTCTCTCACGAGCTTGTCACAGCTACTCTCCCCAACGCGGACGACTGGGCAGAGGCAGAAGAACTTCTGACAAACTACCCACGCACAGAGAGCGCAGCATTTTTGCGTCTGCGCCCCTGGGAAGCGCGGGTATTTCTGCGCACCATCAATGCGACGGCTCATTAGGGCTGAACCAGCAGTAGAAAACCATTGCGTAGAAGGAGTTCACTTATGTCTACCCAGCTTTCAGAGGGACAACTTGCGAGACCTCATAGCATCCCTGGTAGCAGCTTTCGAGCAACAAACATCGATCTCGTGCTTGCAACGCTCATTGCACTTGGCCTGCCATTGACGTGTCAGTGGTTGTTTGAACACACCGGTGGAGCATTAGTGAGTCTGCTGCTCTACTATGGAGTGTGTTGTACTGGCATCGTTTGGTGGCGCAAAGGGACACTGGATTATCGCTGGCCGCATCGTTGGCCCTGGATACTCTTTATCGTTGCTCTCCTCATCCCCCTTGCTACTGCTGCCCTCAGCTATGGAAACATGCCAGATTACCATGCATCATTGCCTGGTTTCATGCTTACATTACTCATTTGGGTTCCGTTGAATGCTGCGATGGAACAACTCTCCTGGTTCTATATACTCGATTCCTGGCGCAATCGCTGGCAAAGTGGGATACTCCGTTGGCTTGGCCTGATCGTTGGTATAGTGTTGCTGCTTGTCCTGGTAAGTTTTATTCACCTACTTTTCTGGCTGCAATTTCTGCCACTATCAAGACCGACGCCCTATGCATGGCTGGTGATACCCCTCAACCTGTTGCTCACCGCAGCTTATGCTGCACTGTATTACCGGTCCGGCTCGATGTTCCCAACCTTTTTTATCCATCTGCTCGCTGATCTACAAACAGTACTGCTTGCTCACTATACGATTTGGCCCCATTTGATTTAACGGCCTTCTTTCACCGGTAGCTCGTGGTCGAAATTGTAATAGAGCGTCTGGTAGGGTTCCCTAAAGGCGATTACATCATCGACCACATCTTCTGGGGCCGCATGTTCGATCAGGATGCGAGCAATAAAATCGGCAATCGTTGCCATTTCGGCTTCTTGCATACCAAGACGGGTAATTTCAATTGTGCCGATACGTAGGCCGCCTGGACGGTCCCAATCATCAGCTTGATCGCCAGGAATGAGGTTTTTGTTGGTGATAATATTGGCTCGTGCCAGGCGATGAGCCACCTCTAAACCGCCCCCAAATGCGCGGACATTGGCGATCACTTGATGCGTCGTCGTGTAACCCTTGTGTGCCGCCAAGACAGGAATACCACGCTGGGCCAGGGCCGCTCCCAGTGCCTGGGCATTGCGAACGATTTGTGCCATATAGACTCGCCCAAACGCGATCATTTCGGCGGCCGAGACCGCCAGTGCGGCGACACGGTTGACCTGATGCGTTGCAGCCAGGACAGGAAAAATACTATGGGTGAGCGGTTCCGTCAACTGTGAATCATTCCAGACCATGACACCACTTTGCGGACCACTAAAGGTCTTCCCCGCAGAGCCGGTCAGCACGGCAGCTCCTTCACGTAAGGGGTCTTGAAATTGACCTCCCGCGACCAGCCCCAATTGGTGTGCGCCATCAAAGAAGACAGAGCCGCCCCACTCGGCCACAATGTCATGAATCGCCTGGAGGGGGAACGGAAATAAGGTCATCGAGGCACCTAATGCCACAAGCTTCGGGCGCACCAATGGTGCTACTTTGCGGAAAAGCTCAAGGTCGACTTCAAGCTCCATAGGGTCAAAGGGAATATCGACAATCTTCAGACCACGCACTCCCGCTGGTCCGTCATAACGATTGCTCGAATGCCCTCCCACCGGTTGGGGTATGCTCATAATCACATCACCCGGTTCAGTCAGCGCGCTATAAACGGCCATGTTCCCGATCATGCTTGCCACCAGGCGATGATCGGCGTAGTTAGCTCCAAAGGCTTTTTTCAGCAATTCAACGCAGAGTGCCTCAATTTCGTCAATATGTTTGGTCCCTGCAAACCAGCGATTGACCGCGCCAATATGGCCCTCAGCCGCACGTGTCCCTACCTCAGCCGAGAGGAGTGCCCTGACCGTTGGGCTGGTCGGAGCTTCGGGCGCGAGCAGATTGAGACAACGTTTCCCCCGCCATTCTTCATTGCGCGCAACCGCTGCAAGCACGGCATCTTGCATCGCGCGTGGCGATTGACAAGCCTCAAGTAAGGCTCTTGCCTGGGCAAGCGTCTGTGGGTCATGAACTTCGGTCTGAGCGGTTGCCTGCTCTTTATGGATCATAGCGGGTCTCCTTTACGAAACTTTTTCGGGTTGAGTAAACGACTTGACAATTAACTGTCCCAAACTCAGCCAGTTTTGTTCGGCCAACGTTGCCGCAAGCTCGGGCAATCCCTGCTCACAAGCGGTAATGATGGCCTGGTGCTGAAGTACGGAACTATGACCAGCAAGCGAGCTAAACTGCGCATATTCCAGGCGTCGTACTTTCGGCATCAAACGCTCCAGGCTGTGTTGGATTTCATCGTTGTGAGCAACACGCACAAAAAGAGCGTGAAAGCTGTCGTCGGCTTGCAGAGCATCAGTGACATTGTTGGCCTCAAGGGCCAGCATTAAGGTGTCATTCGCTTGCTGTAAGGCGACAAGATCATGCGCTGTCAGTTGATCTACGGCCAGACGAGTCGCCAGGGCATGCAATACGGCAACAACGGGGAAGGCATCTTGTGCAGCGCGCATATTGAGTGGCACAACACGTGTCAGTGCCCCTGACAGCATTTCCACGAGTCCTTCGTCTTCGAGTCGTTGCAAGGCCTCACGTACTGGCGTGCGGCTTACTCCAAATTGCGCAGCGAAGTCTGTGTCACGAATGCGCTGCCCTGGCTGCAATGCTCCTGACACGATGGCTTGCTGTAGCAGACTGTAGACATGCTCGCGCAATGAGAGACGATCAATTTTCTCAAAGGGAGGTGATTTCATGTAGGTAGTATGCAATATATTGCATATCGCTGTCAAGACTGACTGCTTCAGGAGGGGGAAATTGAGGGCGTGAAGAAGAGTTTGGCATTTAGATGGGGAGAGAGCATTTTTGGGTATAAAAAGGGGTGACCGATGGGGCTTGAACCCACAACCGCTGGAGCCACAATCCAGAGCTCTGCCGATTGAGCTACGGTCACCATGTTCGCTTCGTAAGTACGGACTTAGTATAGCGGACGGGCCGCAGGTTGTCAATAGCTCAAAAAGCTTTTTTGGGCCATCATTTCCCCCACGCCGCGTTATTGTTCCGCCCCTACCACAAACACACGGTCCAGTGCGCGAATTACCTCAACGGGCGAACCGTAAAGCGCGCTCAGCGTCTCGCTCGTGACCACCTCGTCCGGCGCACCAACAGCAATATGCCCATTCGCAATATAGACCACACGATCAATCGCCGCTAACAACGGGTTGATGTCGTGCGAGACCAGCAAAACAGCAACGTTACGACTGCGACAGACACGCGCAATCAAGCTCACCATGTCATGCTGGTGGCTCAGATCGAGATTGGCTAACGGCTCATCCAGCAGCAACAGACGCGGGTTGGAGAGCAAGGCTTGCGCAATCAACAAACGTTGCTGCTCACCGCCAGAAAGCTGCCCCACCGGCGCATCAGCAAAACTCAGCGCATCCACCTCGGCCAGAGCCTGGATGATGCGTTCCGTGCGCTTCTTGTCCGGCAAACCCGTTCCCCAACGATGTCCGTCCAGACCAAAACCCACCAGATCACGGGCGCGCAGGGCCAGGTCCGCTTCCAACACGCGATGCTGCGGCGCATAGCCAATGGCGCGATTGCCCTTATGGGGAGTCTGTCCCAGCACGCGCAACGTGCCCGCGCTCGGCTTGAGCAGACCGAGAATCATCT
>DAICZM010000324.1 GCA_027311145.1 Ktedonobacterales bacterium | reverse complement strand
GGGCACGACGGACGCGATGAATCGGTCCCTACGCCTTCTACCACATTACATTGTTAAAGATCATAATTATGTTATGACACATGTTACTACATGATTTCTTTCAAATGGAAAGGTTGTATGCGTTTCTCGATTATCATGCCGGTACTCAACGAGGCCGCCACGTTAGAGCAGCAGCTCGCGCACCTGAGCCGCCAATGCGCCAACCTGGATTATGAATTGTTGATTGTCGATGGCGGCAGTAGCGATACAACGGCGCAGATTGCCGAGCATTTCGGGCGTGTCATTGCGGCTCCACGCGGGCGGGCACGCCAGATGAACGCGGGCGCGACGGCTGCAAGCGGCGATATCCTAATTTTCCTGCATGCCGACACACACCTGCCCGACAATGCCTTTACCGCTATCGAGCAAGCCTTGCAGCAACCAGAGGTTGTCGGGGGAGCGTTTCGCCTGTGCTTCAACTGTCAAGCATGGCCCTATCGCCTCGTCGCCTTCTTCACCAACTTGCGCTCCGCCACCAGTACGGTCTTTACAGGCGATCAAGCGTATTTCATGCGTACACGCAGCTTTCACGCGGTACAAGGCTATCCTGACCAGCCCTTGATGGAAGACCTGGAGATCATCACACGCCTGCGCGCCATCGGCAAGGTTGTCCTTTTGCCGCACTATGTGACAACATCGGCACGTCGCCATGAGAAGATCGGCTTGCTGCGCAGCGTGTTTTTCATGTGGTATCTACGCACACTTTACAAATGCGGCGTTTCGCCCGCGCAACTTCAGCGCATGTACGCGGATATCAGGTAGGCAACTATGGAAATAGCACAACTTTCGATCATCATTCCCACCTTCAACGAAGAACGTTGGATTGCACGTACACTTATGCACGTGAAAGAATGCGCTCCAGAGGCTGAAATACTGGTCGTCGATGGCGAGAGTCGCGACAAGACCGTCAGCGAAGCCTGTCCACATGCGCGCGTCATCAGCACACAGCGTGGACGTGGGCAACAACTGAACGCTGGCGCGGACGCAACACGCGGTGATATCCTGCTCTTCCTGCACGCCGACACACTACCAAATAGCGCGGGCATTCAGGAACTCATGAGCGTCATGCAAGACGAACACGTTATTGGTGGAGCCTTTCGGATGCGCTTCGACAACTCCAACGCCCTGTACAAGCGTATAGGACAGCAGATAACACAACGTTCGCTACGCACAAAAAGCTACACGGGCGACCAGGCCATTTTCATCCGCCACGGCGACTTCGAGCGTTTAGGCAGATATCGCGACTGGCCTTTTATGGAAGATGTCGAGTTAAGCGAACGCATGGGCAAAGCTGGCAACGTGGTACTGCTCGACCACGAGGTTGAGACATCGGCGCGGCGCCACCAACGCTGGGGCCTGCTGCGCACCCAACTGACGGTCGTACTTATTCGCCTGCTCTACCTGCTCAAAGTCCATCCCGCCGCCTACGAATGGCTCTGGTCGCCCGTGCGTTAACGGCATGATGGCACAACAATGCTATTGCTGATGTTGCTTGTACCCTGTGTGTAGTATTGTACGTTAGAAAAAGAGAACGCCAATATCATCACGAGGAAGTGCCCGCATGCCAGAGAGCCTTACGCAACCCGATCAACCCAATATACAAGCCATACCACAGACCAGTGATCCGCTAATTAGCGTCAACAAAGACAGCACAGTTACGCATGTAAAAACTGTCTTTTCAGATAGTGATGTGCCCGCTCCTGTTATCTGGACACCCCGCTTTATCCTTTTATTTGCGATAACAGTCTTTATCGCCCTCACAACCGAAAGCCTACTCACACAGGGCATCATCAATAATGTTATCGTGCCTTTTGCACAAGGCTGGATTTTGCTTGGACATATCCCCTTCATCGTGACCTGCTGGGTACTATTGATGCGCTCTGCCAGATCATCCTGGATGCGCCTGGGAGCGATCTTTGGCGGCATCTGGTCGCTCTTTGCCAGCACAGGCTTCGTCTTGAACACCTTCTCACTCGACCCCACCCTGCCGCTGATGATCCACCTGCAAGCCGCAACCAACACGGCCTTACTGGCAAGCTACGTCTGTCTCTCAGCAGTTCACACGCCCTTTCACCGCTGGGATGGTTGGTTTTTCCGCATCGCCCTGATCGTGGGAGCCTGCGCGGTTGCCCTGATCTACTTCCTCTCTCCCGCCAACCTGCGCTCCAGCGGCAGCCTGGAAATCACCACCTCGCTGGTGATGCTCTTTCTCAGCTTGTTCGCCTGGTGGTTGCGCCCCTCATGTTGGCGCACGCAGCCTGGGCCAACCCTGCTCTTCTGCATCACGCCGTTTCTGCTGTTGTTACTCGCCATCCCTGCCGTGAGCGCAAACTACGAATCCTACTTCTATGGCCAGATCGCCCTGCTCACGCTACTCCTGGGGGTGATGCGCCTGGTCCAGAGCGAACGCCAGAACGCACGCTAACGAGCCGATTTATCGCGTCCGCCATCCCTACACAAAGATATGCATTACATCACACCCTGCGCGTGGGGTGTTACATTGACCCACACAGTTCCACGGTTTATACTTCTTAACATTAGATACTCTCTAGAAGAGCCGCTTGGTCAGGACATATATGAACGGTCTCAGGGATGGGCAGGCTCATTTTATATTTGTGGGGGGTGCGCATGTCAACGTATAATCATCCAACGGGTAGACTGGCTCCACAGTCTATGCTGCAACAACGCTACATTATTCTGCAACCAGCCGGACAGGGCGGCATGGGAGCGGTGTATCAAGCTCTCGACACCCGTGTACAGCGGCAGGTTGCGATTAAAGAGATGAGCCAAAACAGCCTCGATCCGGCAGGACTGGCTCAGACCCAAGCACGTTTTCAGCAAGAGGCTGTGATGCTCGGTCGGCTCGCGCATCCCAACCTGCCGCACATCTACGACTCGTTCAGCGAACAGGGACGCTCGTATCTGGTGATGGATTTCATTAACGGCAAAACGCTCTATCAGATGATGCGCGAGGTCAATAGTCAACCCATGCCCGCCAAGCAGCTTGTGCATTATGGCATCCAATTGTGCGATGTCCTCGGCTATCTTCATCAACAGCAACCAGCGATTATTTTCCGCGATGTGAAACCCACAAACATCATGGTGACGGCTAACGGACATGTCTTCCTGATTGATTTCGGCATCGCGCGCTTCTTTAAGGAAGAGCAGGCCCTCGATACCGTCTTTCTCGGCTCCCCAGGTTATGCCGCACCCGAACAGCATGGCACTGAGCAGAGCAGCCCTCGCACCGATATTTACGGGTTGGGAGCCACATTTCACTATTGTCTGACCGGACGTGACCCCTATTATACGCAGCCGCGTTTCACCTTTCACTCCATCTGCACGTATAATCCTACCGTGCCTGCCGAACTCGACCAACTTATCCTGCGCATGGTCGCCCCAGACACACAGGCCCGCCCTACCAGCATGTTCGAGGTCGCACAAACGCTCCGCCAGATCAGCACGCGCCTGGCATCCCAACCCCCCGTAGCAGTGTCATCGTCAACGCCCGTTCCGCCCTTACCAGCAACTGCCCCTATTGCTCCCGTCGCGCCAACACAAACCGCACAACCTCTGCCAAGTGCAGGCCCATCGTATTCCGTCACGCAACACGTCGCGACACAGGCCATCGCTGCTTCCATTCCCACGAGCGCGTCATTACCCTGGACACTGCCCACACTCATCCGTCTAGCTGCCCTACTTGTCATGGCTATAGGAATAACTGTCGCGGGAACACAGCTCGCTTCATCGGCAGGCTTTGGCTATGGCTTTCTCGCGGCCTCGATTCTCGCCCTGCTGCATCTTGTTTTGCTCTTCTATACGATAAAAACCGCACACACTGCTCTCGCTCATACTGCCTCTATTGTCGCAGCAGTTGCCACATTCATCGCTGGCTTCGCCGCCTTGGCCCTGGGCTGGCTCGACATGCAGCAAGTGTTAGCCTTCCTTTCGCCATCCCTGTTCGGCACGCTGCTGACACCGGGACTCGTCATCGCGGCTCTGGCAATGCTTGTATGGTTGCGTGCGCGCACGCGCATCGAGCAGATCATCATGGGCGCACTGAGCGCAATCGCCATCCTCTGTGCCCTGCTACAAACATTTCTCGCCCAGACGGACACACTGCATACCCTCCTGCTCTTGCTCGCCTGGACCGCCCTGATCGCCAGCAGTGCGTTAGCTATCAAGCAGCCTGACCAAAAGCATACATAGAGCCATTTACGCTGCCAATATAGAGATGTCCATAGGCAAGCGTCGCGGAACTGCGAATCTCGCCTGTCGCGTAGTACCACGTGGGACGGCCTGTGCGCACATCCAGAGCGTAGAAATTGCCATCGCCGGAACCAACATAGACCAGACCAGCACTGATAACGGGTGTTGCCAGAATTTGCGCACCCGTCGCGAACCGCCAGAGCATTTTGCCGTGCTGCGCGTCCAGGCAAAGTAGGATACCGCGATAGTCACCAACGTATAGGCGACCCTGCGCGAGCGCAAGATTACCGCCAATGCCATCAATCACGGACTGTGTTGGTCGCTTGCTATTCAGGGCATATGACCAGAGAGCCACACCCGTCAAGCGGTTCAAGGCAATCACCAGGCCGTGCCAGGTCGCCACGTAGACGCTATCCTTGCCCACAACGGCGGTGCTGGTGATGCGGTCGCCTGTATCAAACGACCATACAAGCTGTCCCGTGTTGAGATTGACAGCCCAGAGTTGCGACATCGACCCCAGGCCAAGATAGACCAGCGTGCCCGCAACTGTTGGCGAGGCCGTAGTGGGCCAACCTACCGCCCCGCGATGAAACTTCCACAGCAAGCGTCCACTGCTGGTATCCAGGCACCAGAGGGCTGTACGCGAGGCGACCAGCAGTTTATTACCAATCACCAGCGGGGCCGCCTGTATCTTCTCATTCGTCTCAAAGCGCCAGTAGGGCTGACCCGTGAGTGCGTTGAGGGCCTCGACCTGCGTACTATTGACTGCAACGAAAAGGACCTGACCTTGTAAAGCGGGCGTCGCGTCGGTCAAGTGATCGCCCAGGTCCACGCGCCAGAGTACGCTCCCAGTTGCCTCTTTGAGTGCATAGAGATAGCCGTCGCTGCTGGCGATATAAAGCAGGCCTGCACCCGCGACCGCCGAGGAGAAGATTGGCTTGAGTCGCTGTGACCAGAGGAGATGCTGCGGCACGCCACGCGCCTGCACGCTCTGATCGACATAACTGGTATGAGCGGGATTATAGCCAAACATGGGCCATTCACCCGTAGAGGAGCCAAGCAGCAACGCGGGCGCGGCCACGTGATTATGCCACTGGCTTACACGTGCATGAGCGGATTGGGCAGTGTCACATGCGTTTAGTGCAAAGAGCAGCAGGCAGATCATGAGAGTAAAAAGAAATATTCGCCGCACAATGAACATCCTTGAGTCAAATTACTTTTTACTAAGTAAACGCCGCTTCCACATAAATTCTCCCCCGATTGCACATACTGCCCTCTACTCAAGCTAGCTATCCACCAATCAAACTCAGCATGCTCGTTTATTTGAGATGTCTGAGCAAAGACAATTTTGTTTGTTTTTATTATTTTGTAGTGTACCTCTTGTAGGTAGTAAAGG
>DAICZM010000323.1 GCA_027311145.1 Ktedonobacterales bacterium | reverse complement strand
GCAGTCGAGAAGCTGAAGCCGAAGCGTTATCAGAAGAAACGCTGGCTGGGTGTAGCACCTCATCCTGCAAAGCCTGGTAGGATTGCTCAAGGAAGCGTAGTAGTGCGGCGATGAATACCTCGCGGTTTATCCGCTGTCCACATGCAGTTTCCAGATGCGTTGCCATGCTCGTTAATGCGACCTCGTCGGGCGTCAGTTGAACGTCGGATGATGCAGAATAGCGGTTTACGTTTACACCAATGCCCATAATAGCAACCATCTGCCCATGTTGATCTCGACTGGTTTCGATCAGAATACCTGCCACTTTCCGCTCTGCGATCAGCACATCATTGGGCCATTTAATGCTTGCCGTGAGCTTACACACTTGTGCAATGGCATCTAGGACCGCCAGTGAAGCCACCATAACCAGCAAATAAGGCGCGAACACAGGGCGTAGAATCAGAGAGGTGATGGCGTTACAACCAGCGGCGTCGACCCAGCGGCGTCCTTGCCGACCTTTGCCTGCCGTTTGGTTGTCCGTGAGTACCACCGTGCCCTCTGGTATCCCTTGACGCGCCAGTTGCATCGCCTGCATATTGGTAGAAGGCATACTTGGCTCATAGATCAAATGATCCGCTCTGCCAAAATAGTGTGTTTCCAACAGGCTCTGTAAGCGTGCGATATCAAGTCGCTCTGCTGCTGTATTACTCTTGTTCACGTTTTACTACGTTCTCTTTATCCATAAGTTGCAAATAGGGATGAGACCAGATGAATGAAATGAGTCGTGTGTGTCGAAATGAAGAATGACTACCTACCAGCTTTAAGCCTATTTCAGGATTGAATTGCCGTGATACACATATAGAGACTTGTGGGGCAGGCTTTGCGCGCAGTGGCTGCAAGGGAAGTATATAACATGTGTATAAAAATCCCAGAGCAAGGGCAAATGTTTTGCTTCGCCCTCACTCCGGGGGTCCTGCACAGACAGTAAGTAGTTCACTACCTACCGACTTGCTCGTTTCCTTACCCTCACCTTGCTTCAAAGCCAGGTGTAACGAAAAGGCGAACTAGCGTTCAACCCTCTTCGTCGGAAAGGTGTGAGAACCTGTCAAGCTGCCTGTGCAGCGACTACATTGATCCATTACACACCACCTCCTTTCAATGACTATAGTGTACATGGAACAGAGCTGCTTGTCAAGTTTTCTGAATTTTTGCTCATTCTATCCTTGGGCTAAACCGCGTGCAATGGCTTGACAGGCTGAATGAGTGAGAAACGTTTTTGTGAAAATTCTGTGAATAGCAGAGAAGATTGTCGTTTAGGTCATAAAAAGGTTGACGCTCGTGTTTCTTCCGGTTACACTATAGATAGTAGTTATCGTTACGGTCACAAAGACGCGATCACTCACTATCACGGCAACGGTGCATCGGTGTCATCTGTTTGTGCGTCAAACCCTTCTTATCACAACTCGCCATATGTTCTTGTGGTTTTTTCCGTTTAACGCATCGCTTCGTGCGAGAAAAAACCATGTTTCTTGCGCTTTAGTGGCTGATTGTGCGCACAAATTTCCGAATGGCGCAGCAATTTCTTCATTTTCTTGCGTATTCCGCATCTTTTGGTCTAGGACCACTGGCAAAAAGTTTTTTGTTGCGCTATACTATTCATAGTAGCGGATAAAAATGCAGTGGGCATATGGTAGGGTGTATTGGTGCGACCCGCTACCAGCAGGCCTCACGTCATGTCTCTAGTAATGTTTGATGATAGCTCAGAACGGTAGAGAGGTGCGACTCGTCGTATCTCCGTTTTTAGTTCTATACACGTGTGATGAGACAAAAGAAGGAGGACATTGCATATGCAGGACCAGCAGCAGTATACTGATCTGCTCATCGACGCCCTCCTGGATGAGGGTTTTAGCGTTGAGGAAGCTCAGCGACTCATCCAATTGCAAGTGGTGTACGAAGAGCGACTGGCGAAGGAAGAGACCAATTATCATCGCTTCATTCGCTGGTTAGTAGAACACGGTCGCTTGAGCGACTGGTAATAGTAAAAAGGCAGGGTAGAGTCTGATGCGCGTCTCTCGTATTGGATGACATCCTGCTTTTTTGTGCAAATAGCTCTTGCGGCCCACTTTGCTGATGGTGTAAAATAGCACTGGTGGAGCAGATTAGACGGCGTGGCATGGCTGCGCCGTTCTTATATTTATTTTTACAATTGAAACAGGCGTATGCCAATCTCCTCCTCGACCCGATGGAAGTGATTGGATACCCTAAACGCTTTTGAAAGGCAGGCCTCTATGAAAGCGGTAGTTATGGCAGGAGGGGAAGGGTCGAGGCTACGACCACTAACGATTCGACGCCCCAAGCCGATGGTTCCTATTGCTGGCAAACCAGTCATGGAGCATATTCTCGACCTCCTCAAACGACATGGAATTACTGAAGTTGTCATAACCGTACAATATCTGGCAAGCAATATAGAAGATTACTTTGGTAATGGTTCTCAACTTGGCATGCACATTACCTATTCGCGTGAAGATATTCCGCTCGGGACGGCTGGAAGTGTCAAGAATGCGGAAGAATTTCTTCTTCCGCATGGTGATGAAAAAGACGAACCGTTTATCGTAATTAGCGGCGATGCTCTCACCGACTATAATATTACTGAGCTGATTCAATATCACAAAGAGAAGAAATCGCTGGCAACCTTACTGCTTGCGCATGTCCATAATCCTCTGGAATATGGGGTGATTATCACTAACGAAGAGGGTCATGTCACACAGTTCCTGGAAAAGCCAAGCTGGGGCGAAGTTTTTAGCGATACGATCAACACGGGTATCTACATCCTTGATACGAAAGTTCTCTCCTATTTTGAGAAGAACAAAACATTTGATTTCAGCCAGGAACTCTTCCCAATGATGTTGAGGCGCGGTGATCCGATCTATGGCTATGTTGCAGCTAGCGGCTACTGGTGTGATGTTGGCAACCTCAGCGAATATATGCGTGCCAATGCAGATGTTTTGTTAGGGCATGTCAGTGTGGAGATCCCGGCGAAAAATATTGGCAACAACATCTGGTGTGAAGAGGGCGTGGAGATTGCTGACGAGGCGCAACTCTATGGGCCGATCTATCTGGGTCATGATTGCAAGGTGCGCCCAGGGGCCATCATTCATGGTCCAAGTGTGATTGGACACTATACGATTGTCGATGAGCGTGCTCAGGTAGACCGTAGCATCGTGTGGAACAATTCGTATATTGGCGAACGAGCCGAGCTACGAGGCGCGCTGGTGGGTTCGGCAACCAGCATTAAAAGCAAGGCGGTCATGTTTGAGGGATCGGTGATTGGCGATAACTCGATTATCCAAGAGGGTGCCATTATTCAGCCGAATATCAAAATCTGGCCTGATAAAGAGATCGAAGCGGGCGCGGTCATTAACACCAGTATTATCTGGGGTTCACAGGGACGGCGTGGCTTGTTTAGCCGTTACGGTGTGACGGGGTTGGTCAATGTTGATCTAACGCCGGAGTTTGCCGCCAAGCTTGGTGCGGCCTATGGCGCCATTCTGCCAAAAGGGGCGATTGTTGGCATTAACCGCGACTCGCATCGTTCCTCGCGTATGGTCAAGCGTGGCATCGTGGCTGGGATGCCCTCGGCAGGCATTGAGGTTCACGATATCAATCAAGTTCCTTTGCCGGTTGCCCGTTACTTCGTCCGCAATACGGATGCTCTCGGCGGTGTACATGTCCAGGTTTCGCCCTACGATCAGCGCATCATCGATATTAAGTTCTTTGACCAGTATGGCCTGGACATCAATAAGACAACGGAACGTAAGATCGAAAACCTCTTTTTCCGCGAGGACTTTCGCCGCGTCTACCTGGACGAGATTGGTCCTATCGAGGTCTTGGAGAACTCGGATGTGTTGGGCCGCTATCTGGCTGGTTTTAGCAAGGTAGTGAATTACGAGATTGTGCGCCGTCGCAAATTCCAGTTAGTCGTTGATTATGCGCATGGCACGACGATCCAATTGTTGCCGGGTATCTTTAGCCGTCTGGGCTGTGAAGTGATCGTTCTCAATACGAGCAGCGATGAAACCTCTTCTTCGCGCTCGCTCGACGAGTTGGGTAAGGATATGCAACGCCTTGCCACGATTAGCTCTGCCCTCAATACCGATATTGGGATCCGTATTGATCCCAGTGGAGAACGTATCTCTATTGTAGATGATCGCGGGCGCATTCTAGATGGCATGAAGCTCTTAGCGGTTATGACGAGCCTGTTTCTGCGTCAATATCGCAATGGGATTGTCGCAGCTCCTGTGACGGCTCCGAGCGCATTAGAGCATATTGCTGAGCAGTATGAGGGTCATATCCAGTATACAAAGGTGATACCACACGCGCTCATGACGGCAGCAGGCCGGGAAGGCGTTGTGCTGGTTGGTGATGGGCGAGGTGGCTTTGTCTTCCCATCGCTCCATCCCACTTTTGATGGTATGCTGGCAATTGCCAAATTGCTGGAGTTGCTGGCAACATTCCAGATGCGTCTCTCTGAGGTTGTGGATGATCTCCCGGCCTATTACATGAGTACGACGCGGGTTAGCTGCCCCTGGGAACACAAAGGCAAGGTCATGCGTATCCTGAGTGAGCAGTATCGCGAACGGCGTGCCAAGCCAATTGATGGCATTAAGATTGATCTTGGCAAAGAATGGGTGCTGGTGCTGCCCGATGCCGATAGCCCGCTGTTCCACGTGGTGGCTGAGTCTGTCTCCAACGAGCAAGCACAAGCACTTGCCGAAAAATATGCCCGCGTTGTCAGTGGCTTGCAACAGTAGCAGCATGTTGAAGGATGCTCGTAGAGACACCTAGCGTCGCCTGTTGCTCTTGTAAAAGGCGAATTGCGCGCCGAATACCATCTGGTAACGCTATCTCTGGTTGCCAATTGAGTATTTGGTGCGCACGGCCATTGTCCAACACGCTTGCCCGCCGTTCGCGCTGCTGACCAACAAGATAGAGCGGCTCGATACTTTGCTCTAACAAGATTGCAACCAGTTTGTAGTGCTGATTGAGTGTGCTACCATAGCCAGAACTAATGTGGATGGTCTGGTTCCGATGGCGTTTGCCTTGCTGTAAGAGACACAGGTTGGCTTGTACTGCATCCTCAATAAAAAGATGGTCACGGACCTCTTCGCCCGTTTCGCGTAGAATGGGGTGTTGCCCGTTGAGCAAGGCATGAATAATATGGCTGAGGGGATGATGGAGATGGCTCATGTCCTGCTCTCCATAGATATCGGCATAGCGCAAAATGGTATGGCTCAGTCCATATTGTTGTGTATAATAGCGTACATACCATTCGCCCGCGATTTTACTGATGTCATGGGACTGTCGTGGGCAAACCGCAGCGTCCTCGCGTATTGGTAGGTGGCTCTCTTCGGCACAACTATAGCCATCGAGGACGTTTAACAGTCCGCGAATATGAATGTCGGCATCGGTAAGGGCCTGTTCGTGTGGCAAAGGGTATGCCTGAAATGTTGGCTGGCTGGCATGGTGACTGACGATATCGGGCCGCTCCTGGCGCAAAATCGTCTGTAGTTTGTCGTCACGAATATCGACCTGATAAAACCTTGCGCGTGCATCTACTGCCGCACGTGTGCCGCTGATCAGGTTGTCTAACACTAAAACATCGTGACCCGCATCTATATAAGCC
>DAICZM010000322.1 GCA_027311145.1 Ktedonobacterales bacterium | reverse complement strand
GTTTTTGGGAGATATTACCAGGGGCTAGCTGACTCTTATCCGCCTCTACCCAACAGGACCCTGCACCATCCCTGCCCTCCTATGTACAACTCGACCTCACCAACGCAGAAACACGCAGTGACACCTTCAACAGCATCTCCATCTATTACTAGATATGTGAGGTCTTATGTTTCTGATAGTACGCAATCTGACAAAAACATATGGAGCCATTACCGTACTGCATGATATCGCCTTTGTGGTCAATGAACACGAGCGCGTCGGCATCGTGGGACCAAACGGCGTCGGCAAATCAACGCTGCTCAAACTGTTGATCGGACAGGAAGAGGCGGAGAGTGGCACAATCACATTCGCGCCCTCGCTAGAGTTCGGCTATCTACCACAGACAACGCCATCCTTTTATGGCTCGACGCTCAACGATCTGATCTTAGAGTCACTAGGCAACTTACGTCAGCTAGAGGAACGCATGCACGCGCTCGAAACAGCAATGGCAAACGCGCATGATGCGTTGCTAGCCACACTCTTAGAGGAATATACAGAGGTTTCCACGCGCTTTCAAGATCGCGGTGGCTATGAGCTTGACTATAAGATAGACAGTATCTTAACGGGCTTAGGCATCGACTACCTGCCACGCGACCAGGATTTGCATACCCTCTCTGGCGGCGAAAAGGTGCGTGTGGGACTGGCAACACTGCTCCTGCGTTCGCCTGACCTGCTCTTCCTCGACGAGCCAACCAACCATCTCGATTTCTCCAGCATGGAGTGGCTTGAGTCATACCTGAGCCACTACAGCGGCTCCGTGCTGATGGTCTCGCATGATCGCCAATTTCTGAACCGTAGCGCAACCGCTATTCTCGAACTGGATGAACACGCGCACCACATCAAACGCTACACGGGCAACTATGACACCTATATGCAGACAAAAGCGGCTGAGTTGGTCAAATGGGAAGAGGACTATGAACGCCAACAAGAAGAGATCAAAGAGCTGCGCAAACGTATCAAGGAGGCAGCGCGCCAGGTTGGGCACAGCTATCGCGCCCCACGCGATAACGACAAATTCGCGCAATACTTCTTCGCGCAGCGCGTTGATAGTGCCGTAGCGCGCAATCTGAAAGCCGCCGAAGAGCAGCTGAAACGCATCGAGGAAGACTCAATACCAAAACCGCCCGATCTCTTGCGCGTCACCTCGTACTTTAACAACGAGCCGATACAATCGCAAGAAGTCATCACCATTACAGACCTGAGCAAGTTTTGGGGCGAACGTTGCATCTTCGCACATCTCAATCTCGTGCTAAAGTCGCATGACCGCATCTTGCTCACGGGACCAAATGGCGCAGGCAAGACCACCCTCTTTCGTCTACTGATCGGCATGGAACAGCCCTCAACTGGCAACATTCACGTCGCTGATGCTGCACAGATCGGCTATCTGCCCCAGGAACCAGAACTACGCGATCAGACAAAAACTGTGATCGAGGCATATCGCTACGGACAGGTCGGTTACGAGGGCGAATTTATTGGGCGTCTGCTCGGCTATGGCCTTTTCCGTTTAGAGGATATAAGCAAACAGGTCAGGCAACTTAGCACGGGTCAGCGGCGCAAACTGGAGATTGCGCGCCTGATGGCAGAGAAACCGAATGTGCTGTTGCTCGACGAGCCAACGAACTATATCAGCCTTGATGTCTTAGAGGCATTTGAGGCTGCTATCCAATCCTTCCCTGGCCCCGTAATTGCCATTTCGCATGATCGCTGGTTTATCCAACGTTTCCAAGGCGAACGCTGGGAGCTGACAAATGGGACATTACAAAAAGGAGTTTCATAGCCAAGACAGCAGGGTAATGTGCCGTCAATTATATTCACAGTAACATTCCATCAAATTTACGTCGTAAAAAGGTTACTTATATCATTTATGTTACGATGATAAATCATATATGAAAAAAACGAGGTAAATCATGTAATGGATATTTTACCTCAAATAGCCTTGACATATGAGATTTCCTCTTGTAGCATTTAAAGAGGCTATCTGCAAAAAGAAATATGACAAGAAGTAAGAGATCGAAGTCACACCATGTAGCACCCCACTTTGCTATACCTTTAAACAGCAACATGTCTAATAAAGGAAGTGACGAAAGATGCAGGATAAAATCATCGTGTTTCCCGCACAAGAAACATCCTCATACCCTTTTCCAACCGCGCTTACCCCGTTGATTGGGCGCGAGCGCGAACTGACGGACGTGTGTAATATGCTACTCAATCCAAATGTGCGTCTACTCACGCTCACTGGAACTGGCGGAGTGGGCAAAACACGCCTGGCCATTGAGGTTGCACAGCGTGTACAGGACAAGTTTGCCGATGGCGTCTGCTTCGTTTCCCTTGCGCCTCTCAGCGACCCCGAACATGTGCTACCAGCCATCGCACAAACGCTCGGCATGCGGGAGACGAGAGAGTACCAGGTACTAGCGCAACTCCAAACCTATCTGCACACGTGGCAGCTATTACTCCTCTTGGACAATTTCGAGCATGTAGCTGCTGCTGCCCCATACTTACTTGATCTGCTTACTACCTGCCCTCACTTACACCTGTTCATCACCAGCCGTGCCACACTTTATCTCCCTGGCGAATACGAATTTCCCGTTCTACCTCTGGGTGTGCCCGATCTCACTCAGCAACTTGATGATAAAGCGGTTGCACACGTCGCAGCGGTACAACTCTTTGTACAACGCGCTAGAGCTGTCCAGCCATCCTTCCGACTCACAATGAGCAATACGCCGGCCGTCGTCGCCATCTGTAACCGCCTGGATGGTCTGCCTCTGGCACTCGAACTAGCGGCAACACGCATTAAATTACTACCGCCCCATGCCCTGCTCAAACGGCTGGAGCGTCCTCTCAATGTTTTAACACACGGGACAAGCGACCTCCCTTCTCGCCAACAAACGATCCGCAGAACCATCCAGTGGAGCTACGACCTGCTAGATCGCTGGGAGCAGCTCCTATTTCGCCTATGCACGGTCTTTGTGGGCGGTTTCACCTTACAAGCGGTGGAAGCAATTTGTATGGCTCTGCATGAACATGATGGCATACAGGTGGAAAATGTCCTCAAAGGTGTAGATTCCCTCGTCAATAAGAGTCTCTTACAACCACCCAGCCAAGAAGAGGATACTGACGAGGAACCACGCCTGGGTATGCTGGAAACCGTGCGTGAGTATGGGTGCGAACTTCTGCAAGAGAGGGGAGAACTGGAGGCTGTTCGTCGGGCACACGCAACTTTTTGCTTGCAGTTTGCTGAAGAAGCGGTCAAGCAAGCACAAGGGACAAAACTACTCGCACGCGATTATGAGAATGTACGAGCCGCGATGACTTGGATGTTAGAAAATGACAACGAGGCAAACAATGTACAGCGCATCGAAATGGCACTGCGGCTCTGTATCCTATTAGAGCCTTTTTGGAAGATGCGAGGCTTTCTTTCCGAGGGATGGTCCCTGATGGAGCGTGCGTTAGCAAAAAGTGATGGAGTAGCCCCTGAGATACGCACACAATCACTCATTACGGCTGCAACCCTGCTTGGCTTATTGGGAAACCAGAGCCGTGCCAATACCTTATTCGAGCAAAGCCTCGCACAATGCAAAGAACAAGGTGATATGCAGAGATATGCAGATTGTCTACGTAGTCTTGGCTGGCTCGCACAACAGAAAGGCAACCTGCCCAGAGCACAAGCACTCTACGAAGAAGCTCTGACTCTTTTTCGCACATTAAACGCTCAGCAAGGAATCGCTTCTTCCCTGAGCAATATGAGTCAACTGGCACAATACCAGGGCAACTACGAACAAGCATATCACCTACAATCAGAAGCTTTAGCTCTCTTTCGGGCAATAGAAGCATTTCACGATACTGCAAATCAGATATTTCAACTCAGTATACTCCTCTATATATCACGCGAACAAACGCCCGTGGCAGAGATACAGGCACTGCTCAACGAGTGCATTACCCTTGCGAAAGAGAGCGGCGATAAGTACCTCGTGGCGGAAGGACGATGTATGCTAGGGGTTCTAGCTTTTGCCCACGGAGACCTGGAAATCGCCTATTCACTGCTGAGCAAGGGAATATCTTTCTGCAGAAAAAGCGGAGGGCGGATGGACGTGGGGATACGGTTACCTATGCTGGCAAGAGTTGCTATTGCGCAAGGTGACTATAACAGCGCACAAACCTTCCTCACAGAGAGTATCGCAATTGGGCGTGAGCTAGAAGATACACAGATAACTATGCTCTCTTTACAAGTGATGGCAGAGCTTGCTGCTGCCCAGGAACAAAGAGCCTGGGCAGTTCATCTATGGGGGGCAGTAGAAAAATTACGCGAAATCATCTCCTATCCGATGGCTCCATTCGAGTATGCGTCATATCAACGCGAAATCACTACATTACGGACCTACTTTGGAGAACACATTTTCGCTATACTCTGGGCCGAAGGACGCGCCCTGTCTCCTGATGAAGCGTTAGCTGCACGCGATGCCGAGCTTCCTAAAGAGACCCTCTCTGCACAAAAAGCCGATCCCTCTAAAAATAGCATGCTGAAGGCAAATGCCTATCCCGATAGCCTGAGTGCGCGTGAAGTGGAAGTCTTGCGCCTGCTAGCTCAAGGCAACTCCGATGCGCAAATCGCTGAACATCTCATTATCAGCGTGCGCACCGTCAACACGCATGTGACTTCGATTTATCGCAAAATTCACGTCACGACCCGCGCCTCTGCCACACGCTACGCCTTTGAGCATCAAATCTAAATCGGTTCGCCTCTCCGCTATACTGAACTACCCATACAAGTGCTTCTTACTGCAAGTATAGCGAGACCAGCCCTTCCTGTATCGCGGCCTCATCTATACCGACGATTTCGACGCGCTTACGCCCGCTGATCAGTGTAAAACCCACAATTAGGCCATCAGCAGCAAAGGTCGGATGTAGTTCGAGACTCTCCTTGCCACTTAGCAAGCTATAGAGATGCCAGTGCCAATTCCAGGCTCGCTGAGCATTTTTACCAGGTCGCTCCAAGCGTATCAAAAAACGCTTCTGAAAGACACTTTTCCCGTAGGCATGTTCGCCATATTCGCCTAACAAGCGTTGAATAAGTGGGTCACACAGCTCGACCTCTTGCCGCTGCCGCCCTAACGGTTCCAGTACGTCGCCTGCGCTGTTTAGAGGGGACGATGAGGCGGCAGCACGCTGACGCTGTTCGCGTAGTCGCCGCGCTACCGCTTCATCAAACCAACTCATTGCACACCTTCTAGAACGAGCAAGTCTTGCATACGCCGCGCATGCACGATAAACGACTGCTCATCTAACTCAACATCATCGTAGGTCACAGTTTGCCCACGTTGTACCGGACGCAACATACGGGCATGTTCCGAAAGGCCCAGCGGCAACATTTTACCTGCCCTGGCAGGCTCTATGCGCTCGATGTTGCCATGGACCATTGTACCACCTAAACCATCCAACACCTCGCCCACTGCCAGGTCACGTTTGGCAACCGTTGTCGTCTCTGCTACAGGTGGTCCCTTGGGAGCCAGAGTCGTCTGCTGATAGAGAGCCGCCAGAGCCACCGAGCGCGGCGTCTCAATATTTGCCAAATGGTAAGGACGATACAATGCCCAGTACGGTCCCTGTCCCAAATGCAGGTATTGCAGGTC
>DAICZM010000321.1 GCA_027311145.1 Ktedonobacterales bacterium | reverse complement strand
CATGATATACTTATAGAGGCACATATTTTTTCCTATGTGTCATGCCCTTCCAGCCATGTTCCTCGTACATCTCAGTGCGTTCGATATTTCTCTACTATCATAAGAGTGCAATTGCTGAGATACGTTTCTTTGCCCTCCTCTTGTGTGCTTGCTCTTCTCGTAAGAGTGAGCAAGAAATGTCACGTTGACTATAGCAAAGGAGCATTTTATGCAACCGATCATCTTGTTAATAATCGGCCTCGTTCTCGTCGCATTTGTGTATTTCTACATGACTTACCGCACAAATGCCCAGAGGCGCACACACGCAAAGAAACGCAACCAATATAATGACCGCGTCTGAAATATCTGTTTTTCCTGACATACCTTTGTGCAGTACGTATCGTATCGGGAATGACACGCTTCTCATTTACATCTGTAACTAATACCATAAGCAAGGGAGTCAATCACATGGCAAAACAAGATTATCGTCTCCTTCTTTTATCAGGAAAAATGCGTTGGGACGCATGGCGGCAAGCTTACCCTGATATCCAGGCATTAGAGCCAGATTTACACGGAGCAGACCTGCACGGAGCAGACCTGCATGAAGCGGACCTGCATGAAGCGGACCTAACAGAGGCCAATTTACAGGAGAGCAACCTGCGCGACGCCAATTTGCATGAAGCGGACCTGCGCCATGCAAATCTCAGGGATGCTGATATGAGCAATGCAGACCTCCAAAAAGCACGCCTCGGTGGAGCAGATTTACGGAATGCTACACTGTATCGAGCAAATCTATCACGAGCTGACTTACGCGGAGCTGACTTGCGCGGAGCTGACTTGGAGGAAGCCATCCTGAGCAGAACACTCTTCGATGCAACATTCCTACTCAAGGAAGCACAGCCGCCGCTCGCTCCTGAAGCAGCACCCCTACCAATAGAAACACTTGTGTGAAGACATACAAGGCAATTCCACCATCTACCTTTGCAGCAACTGAAAAAAGCGATGGGCAACGTAACCCTATCGCTTTTCTATTACTTTCTATTAGTAAGGAAGGTCTCTCATGACCACACAGAAATATGAAGAGCAGGTAGCGCAGAGAGAAACGGGACCTTCGTTCTGGCGAACGTTGGCACTGGTCAGTTTGAAGGCTGTCCATTCGCTGCTCTACTTTTCCATCGAGTTCTGCATGGGCTATCTCATCTATGCAGGATTGAAGGGGAGAGAGGACAAACGGACGGCGATTGCTGCCAGTGTCGTTGTTGGTGAGAGTCTTCTCTTTCTGGGGAATCGCTGTCGTTGCCCTCTGACAGGATTGGCGCACAAGCTAGGAGATGCTCACGGCTCGGTGACTGACATCTATTTGCCAGATTTTCTTGCCTCCAATCTCCCTTTAATCCACGTACCGTTGCTCGCGTTGGCACTGTTCCTGCACGTCAGGAACTTTCTCCGCAGATCAAGAGCATACGGTGCATCCTCTGATTAGGAATGAGGAAGAAGCACAAGTTTGCCTTCAACATCTCCATCTTCAAGCAGTTTATGGGCTGCGACAACCTCCGTCAACGGGAACCGCCTGGTGATCACCGGCTTGATCTTCCCTTGCACAAGCAAATCGAACAACGTAGAGAGATCTTGCCGAAACCACTCGGGATGTTTCTTCTTGAACCCGGTGATGCTATAAAACATGCCCTTTTTCCCGGCAAGGGACAATGACCACACCATCAGACGGATGGATTGCCAAACAATACTCAGCAATGGATTGCCATCATGCTCCCTCACAGAAAAGAAGCCATACGCGACCAATCGCCCACCCTTGCGTAAGGTTTGAAACGACTGATTGAGGTGCGTACCCCCAATTGGATCGAACACGACATCGACCCCATCACCCGTCAGCGTGAGGATACGCTTCACAAAATCTTCTGTCTTGTAATCAATCGGAATAGCACCCAGGTCTGCCACCAGTTTGTGCTTGCCTTGAGAGACCGTCCCATACATTTCCACGTGCGCCAATACACCCAATTGAAGAAGCGCGGTCCCAACACCACCCGCTGCTCCATGGACCAGAATGCGCTCTCCTGATTTGACGTGAGCCATGCGGTGCAACATTTGATAAGCGGTAACATAGCTCAACACCAGACAGACGGCTTCAGCCGGATCTATGCCCGCTGGCAAAGCAACGAGTTCATGTGCTGGGAGGCAGATATATTGGCTATAGCTGCCGAACACCGTCAGCGCGGCAACCAGGTGCCCGTGTTCAATCCCGGAAACCTGTGAGCCGATTTTGTCCACGCGGCCCACAAGATCGTATCCTGGGGTGAACGGCACAGCTGGTGCGCCAGGGTATTGACCATGTTGCATCAATACCGTTGAGAAGGACACATCGGCAGCAAGAATCTCGATACGGACCTCACCGGTCTTAGGTTCTGGTACCTCGTCCTCCTGCATGTGTAGCACGTCCGGCCCACCAACATGATCGATGATCACGTGAGTATATTTCATTTTATCCGTCCCTTTTTGCTGGAAAGCATGATTACGTTCTTATAAAGTACGACTTATCCCAATCCTCAAGGTTTCACAACATCGCTCACCGCTCGGCGTGGGCTGCGCAGTCCTTCGTGTGTTGAGTACCCGACGCGAAAGGACAGCAGCGTTAGCCAGGCAGGATCACCCACCAACGTTTGTAGGGAGGTTCCAAAGTGGGGAGTACTTCCCAGGACGACTTCTCTGGATGCACGCTCTGTCGCCTGGTTGAGAGGCTGCATGGCCAGCCCCTCTTTGGTGGCCCACAACTGCATGCGCGCCCACAAACGGCCCACGCCCAACTGCTGTTTCCTGTCCTGTCTGTTGCGTACCGTAAGAAAGCCAAATGCCCCGGCAGTCTTGACTTGATCGGCTGTGTTCTGCAAAAACGAGGAATCTTGCTGCGCCACCGAGACCGAAGGCAACATTTTCCCCAGGGCACGGGTCAGATCTGGCAGCCCCGCCGCATCCAGCGTGATGCCATCGCGGCGCTGCTGGATGTCTTGCCAGGTTCCACGCCACCAGATTCCCGTATCCACTCCATCCTGCGCCTTATCCGCTACAAACGCGTTTGCAGCATCCACCAGGAGCGTACCGACGCGCTGGCGCATATCCGTGCTGGCAAACCAGAAGACCTTCACATCTGGATCATCGCCAAGCGCACTAAACGCATCCAGCGTTGCAGAGGTCACTGGGCGGCCCGTGTCATACGGGTAGCGATTGGTGTGACGCTGCGGAATGAAGGGGTAGAGATCAGAGACAGGCACATTCCCGCGCGTCAGACCAATCCGGGCGACCAGGGTTGCATCAGCTGCATCTGGCAGGAGGGTGACCTGGGTAATATATCCATTGGCGGTAGCGGCCAGCAGCAGGTTTTCTAAAGCGCAGCCCAGCCCGATATGCATCTCATACAGAAAAGGATCAACGGGTCCGAGATTGCGTCGATAGTCGGCAAACAGGTCGATCTGCGTCTGCGTGACATGGAAAAGCCAGGGTTGGCTATTATGCGGATTGGCGGCCAGAATAGCTGCACGAACAAGATCGAGTGGCCCTTTGGTCGTGGTGCGCCAATCATCCCACGGTTCGTATGCGGGTCCCTCGCCAGTGCTGAACACGCCTTGATCGGCCGCACGCCAGATCCCGGCACCGACGACCAGGACAAGGGTCCCGGTACCAGCAAGAGCAATCACTTTCCTCCGACTGATTTTTCTAGGAGGAGGTGTCGGACTGGGAAACTCCTGCACGACTGGCTCGTTGCTTGATGGTGTGATATCAGTAGACATGGATCATTGCTCCCTTCATCTTACATCAGCGACAACCAATTCCCCGCCCATCACGTGCCATTCCTCATACTTTTCTGGTTGCGGAGAAGATATCCTTCTCTCTTATTTCACTTTTCTTAAAAAGAGTACGCTCAGCACAAGGCTTACCACGATAATGAGCGCAATAAAAGCCTCTATACCAACATTCGTTGCGCTCCCTTGACTGCCTGTGACAAGAAAGATGTCGAGGATCGCGGTTCCCATGAGAACGCAAAACACCAGCAATGGACCCGCAAGGAGGAAACCCAGCAGATTTTTTCTCCACAGCAATACTCCAGTAATAAGCATGGCGGGGAGGTAGAACCCTATATCTAAGATATGCACAGGATTTGTTGGCAGATTGGCCTCAGTGACACTGGGCGGAATCACCCCGTTCACAAGGGCCGTAACATCCTCGCGTAACCACAGCAAGAAAAACACGAGGCCCAGCATCAGAAAGAACACACTCACCACTTTTGCCAGGGGATTGACAGAAAAAGAGGTCTGGAGATCGTTAAAGCGCAGTTGTATCACACTGCCAACAAGTGCATAAAAGGACAGGCCCAGAATTGCCACATACACGAGAAACAGGCTGTTAAAGTGGACATCAAAAGCGTAGATGCTATATGAGTAGAGCAGATACAACAGTACCCCGCTCCATACGAGGAACGCCTTGATTGACCCCTTGTTGACAAAATAGGCCGCAATGCACAATACGACGACGGCGATAAGATTGACGATGTCCTGAGCAATTCCCTGCAAAGCCCAGGAGGGCGTTTCTCGGGCGTAGATACTCTTGAACAAGATGCCAGAAGCACTTGCCAGAAGCACTAGGAAGGCATCAATGACAGATAGCCACAAAACAATCTTTGAGATTTTCATAAAATCCTTCTTCGTACTCTACAATGTCGTGTTGATCTTGTTTGGCATCACTGAATCGCCTGACTGAGGCAGGCTTTGTCCTGTTACGCCAGTGTGTACGCTACCCCGTTCCACGCGCTGCTTGATACTCAGTAGACATTTGCGCATCATCACAATATCAGTGAACTCCACAAGCAGGCTAAACACAATCGACGGCTTGCTCCAACGATAGGAGAGACGCACGCGAGTAATCAGACGTGTGTGACTTTCATCCAGCGGGGAGAGTCCCCAATACCAGGTAGAATCGCCTTTCTTATCCCACCAGATCATCCACTGCTGCGGTTCGAACGCCTTGACCCACATGCCAGCTTTGCCATCGGGAGAGAAGGGGATCAGATCTCCAACTGCCACATGCTGCCATTGTGGGAGAATACGCTCCGCGCTGTGGTGGCCCAGGTTGTCGAGCCAGTCATAGCTGTACCAGCCAGCCCGCGTGACGCCCATCTGCACCAACCAGGGCCAGATCTCCTCTGGTCGCGCCTGGATGGTGACGGCGCGGGTCGCGTCAAACGTAGGATGCTTCACGACATCGTCACCAGGCATAGTGCGTGCTACCTCTTCGTCGGTGGCCCCCCAGCGTAGTTGCCAGGGACGGATGAAGCGCAGGTATATGCCGAATGAAATGGCTCCCAGAGCAGCCAAACCGATAGCAATCTTTTTGAACATAACAGGTTCCTCCAGTGTTAAGAATATAAAGTCAGTCCGTTGAAACGCTGCTGTATCCCCCCACTCTTAATGGCACAGCCAACTGCGTGAGAAGGGGCGCGAGAACAGCAGTGAGTCGCTCGTGCCAGGGAAAGCCATGCACGACTACAGCAAAGCGGCTCTCTCACACGCTTCGCATGTCGGCCAGCCTCGCACCTCTCTTACAATGGGGGAAGATGTGTTCTTCATATGCTTTCAAGCAGTGATCCGGCTCGTCTCTTCATTGAAACATTTCTATAAAGTACACGGCATAAT